>CAMDKT010000039.1 GCA_945900935.1 Candidatus Sulfopaludibacter sp. SbA3
CAGTCCGCCCGTCAACACGCCCACCAATACCCCAGCCAGAATTGGCTGCCCCTTCGACATCGCCATCGTCCCCATCAGCCCGCCCATCGCCAATATCGAGCCCACCGATAAATCCACGCCGCTCGAAATGATAATCAGCGTCATCCCCAGCGCCATGATGTTGAACACCGCCGTCTGCCGCACGACTGACGACAAATTCGTAGCCGTCAAAAAGTGCGGCGTCGCAATCGACAGCGCCACAATCAATACGATTAACGTAAGGAACGGCAAAAGCCTCTGCAAGGTCTTCATGCGCCTGACTCCAAACTAGCCAAACGCATAATTGCTTCCTGCGTCGTCCGCCCCGGCAACTCGCCCGCCAGCCGCCCCTGCCGCATCACCAATATCCTGTCCGCCATCTGCAACAACTCTCCCAACTCCGAACTCACCATCAATATCGCCGCCCCCTGCCGCGCCAATTCGTCCATCACCGCGAACACTTCCACCTTCGCCCCGATGTCAATTCCCCGCGTCGGTTCATCAAACAAAAATACTCGCGCCCCCCGCGACACCCACTTCGAAATCACTACTTTTTGCTGATTCCCGCCCGACAGCCGCCCCGCCTTCTGCGCCCCCGAATCGCAGCGAATCCGCAACCGCTCAATCGCCTTCGCCGTCATCTCCCGCTCTGCCGCGTGCCGCAAAACACCATACTTCGACAACACATCCGCCATCGTCACATTCCACGAAATTGGCAACTCCCTGGCCAGCCCCGTCTTCTGCCGGTCCTCCGGAATCAGCGCGATACCCAGCGCCACCGCATCCTGCGGACGCCGAATTGTCACGCGCTCATCGCCCACCCAAATCTGTCCCGCGCTCGGCTGGTCCAGCCCGAATATCGCCCGGCACAACTCCGTCCGCCCCGCCCCAACCAATCCCGCCAACCCCACAATCTCCCCCGCCCGCACCGAGAACGAAACATCCCGGACAGCCGGCGGCGACGTCAAATTATGCACTCGCAACAGCTCCGCCCCCGGCGTTACAGCCTTCCGCTCATACAGCGCCGCCACTTCCCGCCCCACCATATAGCGAATCATCGCGCCCGTCGACAATGTCGCCAGCGCCTCCGAATGCACCGTCTCGCCATCCCGCAAAATCGCAACTTTGTCCCCGACAGACCGCAGCTCGTCCATTCGATGCGTAATATAAATCACGCCCGTCCCGCGCTCCCGCAGCGTCCGCACAATCTTAAAAACTTCATGCGTCTCCGCCTCCGAAAGCGACGACGTCGGCTCGTCGAAAATCAGCAGCGAAGTCCCATGCTGAATCGCCCGGCAAATCTCAACCAACTGCTTCCCCGCCGGGCTCAACCGTTCCACGCGCCATTCCGCCTGCAATGGGAAATGATGCTCCTCAATCAGCCGCCGCGCCTTTTCCACCATCGCTCCCCGGTCCACAAAACCAAACCGGTTCGATATCTCCCGGCCCAAATAAATGTTTTCCGCCACAGTCAAATGCGGTGCCAGCAGCGACTCCTGATGCACCATCGCAATCCCCTGTTGCGCCGCTTCCACCGGGTTCGCAAAATTCACCAGTTCCCCGCGCCACCGCATCTCCCCGCCATCCCTTTGCTGCAATCCCGCGATGATTTTCATCATCGTCGACTTGCCCGCGCCGTTCTCCCCCATAACCAAATGCACTTCGCCTGCGTCTACACACAAGTCTCCGCTCCGAAGCGCAACCACGCCTCCGAACCGCTTTTGCACCCCTTTGAGTTCGAGTAACATCGCAAAAGGGATAGTTTACACCCGTGGCGTTGACATAAACTAAAACTAATTCTGTGATGCCCTGCCTCTATTTCCTGCTCCTGCTCACCGCCGCGGGCCTCCACGCCCAGCCCGCCGATCTCTTCGAATCCAAAATCCGCCCCGTCCTGGCCGCCAACTGCTACGGCTGCCATTCCTCCAAGCTCAAATCCCCCATGGGCGATCTTGTCCTCGATACCAAAACGGGGCTTCGTAAAGCCGTCGAAGGCCGATTATTAAAGGCGCTCCGCCACAACGACGGCAACATCCAAATGCCCCCCAGCGGCAAACTCCCGCAGAACGTCATCGACAACTTCGAAGCCTGGGTCAACGCCGGTGCCATCGATCCCAGACCCGATACAGCCACCACATCCCAAGCCCTTCGCGGCATGTCCGTCGAAGCCGGCAAAAAATGGTGGTCCTTCCAACCCGTCAACGAGCAACCTGCGCCCGCCGTCAAAAACGCAAAATGGCTGCAACGAAAAATCGACGCCTTCCTCCTCGCCCGCATGGAAGCGAAGCAGCTAACGCCCTCCGATAAAGCCGACAAACAAACCCTCGCCCAACGCCTCTATCTCACCCTCACCGGCCTCCGCCCGAACTATGAAGAGATCGAAGCCTTCGCCAACGACATCAATCCCAACGCCTACAAAAACCTCGTCGATAAACTATTAAGCTCCGATCAATACGGCGAAAAATGGGCTCGCCACTGGCTCGACGTCGCCCGCTACGCCGAGGACAATCCCACGAGCGAAGCGACAAACCCGCCCTATCCCTACGCCTGGCGCTACCGCGATTGGGTGATCGAAGCACTCAACAAAGACGTCCCCTACAACGATTTTCTCAAGCTCCAACTCGCCGCCGACAAAATCCCAAATACCAAACGGGAAGACCTCCGCGCGCTCGGCTACCTGGGTGCCGCGCCTGTCTACCACAAGGATCAGCGCCTCTCCTACGACGTCATCTACACCTTCTTGAGCGACGACTGGGACGAACGCGTGGACGCCGTCACCCGCGGCCTCCTCGGCCTCACCGTCGCCTGCGCCCGCTGCCACGATCATAAGTTCGATCCCATCCCCACCAAGGACTACTACGGCCTCGCCAGCGTCTTCGCCTCCACCATGCGCTCGGAGCGCCCGACCTTCGACATAGACCCCCAAGTCGAAGCGCGCTTCCAATTCGTCCAACGCCGTCTTTTCGATCTCGCCTACTCCCGAAACCTCCTCACCGGCGAGGCATCCACCGTCGTTGGCGCAGCCGAACGCGTCGCCCGCTGGAAACTCGAAATAGCCGAACTCCAAAAGGAGATGGAGTCGCTCCAAACCCGCTACCCTGTCCTGGTCCAATACCTCGAACGATTCTGGCGCGATCCCCCCAAGCAGGCCAAACAAGCCGTCACCGACCGCCGCCGCCCCGGCGCTTCCGCCGAGCCCTTCATGAACACCGTCTACGACGCCGCCAGCTTCGTCGATGGCTCCGACGCCAACTACACCTGGCTGTTTTATAAGCCCAACGAACCTCGCGATCTTCCCGTCTTCCTTCGCGGCAACGTCGACGCCCCCGGCGAACCCGCCCCGCGCAAATTTCTCGAAGTTCTCGCGAAGTCGGACCCCAAACTCACCAACGGTTCCGGCCGGCTCGACCTCGCCGAAAAAATCGTCACCGATGCCGCCCCGCTCACCGCCCGCGTCATCGTCAACCGCGTCTGGGCCTGGCACTTCGGCCGCCCCATCGTCAACACCCCCAGCGACTTCGGCACACAAGGCGACAAACCCACGCATCCCGAACTGCTCGACGATCTCAGCGCCCGCTTCATCGCCAACGGCTGGTCTCTCAAATGGCTCCACCGCGAAATTCTCCTCTCCAGCGCCTGGCAGCAAGCCAGTCACCGCCGCGCCGACGGCGACAAAATCGACCAATCCAACACCCTGCTCTGGCGCATGAACCCCCGCCGGTTGGACGTCGAAGCCTACCGCGACTCCCTCCTCCGCATCGCCGGTACCCTCGACGCCAAAATCTACGGCATCTCCCAGGATCTCGACGCCGACACCAACACCCGCCGCACCATCTATGGCCGCATCGCCCGCGGCCGCCTCAGCAACATCCTCAAGCTCTACGACTTCCCCGACGCCACCCAAACCAGCCCCAACCGCGACCTCACCACCACTCCCCTCCAGCAGCTTTTCGTCATGAACAGCCCGTTCCTTCGCGCCCAGGCCAACAGCCTTGTAAAAACCGTCGATAGCGAGCCGGACACCAACGCACGCATTCGCGCCCTGTATCGAAAAGTACTCGCCCGCGACCCCAGCTCCAAAGAAATCGATATCGCCAAAAACTATTTGGCCCAAAGCGATATCACAAACTTCGCCCACGTACTCCTTTCCACCAACGAGGTCCTGTTCCAAAAATGACCAGACGGCAATTATTCCAGCAAATGTGCGGAGGCCTCGCCGCCATCGGCCTTAACGCCATGGCCGCTAGCTACGGCGGTCCCAAAACCGCCGGCAAGGCCAAACACGTCATCTTCCTTTTCCTCCCCGGCGGCCCCTCCCACGTCGACATGTTCGACCCCAAACCCGCCCTCGAAAAATTCGCCGGCCAGCGCCCCGGCTCCGTCGATCTCCGGACGGAACGGCAGACCGGCGGCCTGCTGCCAAGCCCATTCAAATTTCAAAAATATGGCCGGGCCGGGGTCGAAGTCAGCGAACTCCTCCCTCAAATCTCTTCCGTCATCGACGACATTTGCGTCATGAAGTCGATGTACACTTTCAACCCCACCCACACTCCGGCCCGCAGCCTGATTCACTCCGGCTCCATCCTCGCTACTCGCCCCTCTCTTGGCTCCTGGGTCTCCTACGGCCTCGGTACCGAAAACCAAAACCTCCCCGCGTTCGTCAGCCTGAGTCCCGGCGGCGCCGGCGGACCCCAGGTTCGCTCCGGCTTCCTGCCCTCCGAGTTCCAAGGCACGCCCTTCAATGACTCTGAAGTCGAGCCGGAGAAGATGATCGCCAATCTTCGCAACAAAGTGCTCGACAAGGACGCCCAACGCCGCCAACTCGACGCCATCCAGGCGCTCAACAGCGAGTTCAGCAACGGCTTCGGTGCTGACGATTTCCTGGAAGGCCGCATCAAATCCATGGAAGCCGCCTACCGTATGCAGTTTGAGGCCATGGACGTTTTCGACATCCGCAAAGAACCCGACGCCATCCGCGCCGAGTACGGCACAACCCCATTCGCCAACGGCTGCCTGCTGGCCCGAAGACTTGTCGAAAAAGGGCGTCCGCTACATCCACGTCAACACGGACGCCGGCCAGGACTGGGACGACCACAAGGACATCGAAAAGAATCTCCGCAAACGTTGCCCCGGCATGGACCAGGCCGCCGCCGCGCTCATCCGCGACCTCAAGCGCCGCGGCCTGCTGGATGAAACGCTCGTCGTCTGGGGCGGGGAATTCGGCCGCACGCCGGTTAGCGAAAGCGGCACTGGCCGTGATCATAATCCTTACGGCTACACCATGTGGATGGCCGGCGGCGGCATTAAAGGCGGACTGGCTTACGGCGCAACCGACGAGTTCGGTTTCAAAGCTGTCGAAAATCGCGTCAGCGTCCATGATCTCCACGCGACGATTCTTCACCAACTCGGAATTGATCACACGAAGCTTACTTACCGCTACGCCGGGCGCGACTTCCGGTTAACCGACGTTCATGGCGAGGTGGTAAAATCCATCCTGGCCTAAGTTAGACTAAAGTCATGTCGGCCAGTGCCCAACCGAGACTCTCTCCAACGGAATACCTCGCCTTTGACCGCGCGGACGAGACCCGTCACGAATATGTCGATGGCCTCATGGTCGCTATGTCCGGCGGAACCGGCCGGCATTCCCTCCTAATCGGAGAAGTTTCGCGGTTGATGGGGAACGCCTTGGTTGATCGGCCATGCGTCGTTAGCGTCACTGAACTCCGCCTACAGGTTGCACAGGGTGCCGCCTATCTTTTCCCTGACATCATGGTAATCTGCGGCGGACTTCAATACTCCGACGGCCCGAAAGACACTGTGATCAACCCCACTGTTGTCGTCGAAGTCCTCTCCGGCTCCACTGAACGCTGGGATCGCGTCGGCAAGTTTACCCGCTACCGCCTCGTCCCCACCCTTCGGGAATACGTCCTTGTCTCGCAGGATGAAATGTGCATTGAGTGGTACACGCGCAACGACGATGGCGAATGGGTCTACCACGTCGCCGCCGGCCTCGAGGGCATCTGCCATCTGGAATCCCTTAACATCGATCTTTCCGTCGCCGAGGTCTACCGCAAGATCGAGCTTGCCTGATCCCCCCTGCGATAAGGCGTCGCCCCCTCCGGCAGCAGCATCGGACCCAATGTCCGCTCCGGCTTTCTGCCCGCTGAATTCCAGGGCACGCCCTTCAATGGCTCTGAAGTCGAGCCGGAGAAGATGATCGCCAATCTCCGCGACAAGGTTCTCGACAAGGACGCCCAACGCCGCCGATTTCCTGGAATGCCGCATCAAATCCATGGAAGCCGACTCGATCCGCGCCTTGGACGCGCCGCCTCTGATTTCATTGAAAAAACGATTGCGGCAGAGGACTTTATTGGTATTTCAGCCATCAGCCTGAACGTCCTTCAGGAAGTTCAGTTACGCTCTGGCATGGTCAAAAGGCTGGCGCAAGTCCGGCGGGATATCCGCAGCTATCGCCAGGGCAAAGAACGACGGGAATCGGATCATGGAAGCACCACCTTTAGCTCAAGCGCTTCCGATGTCAGCCTAATTTGACCCGGCTACACTGGAAAGGAAAGGCACCGCTCCGACTTTTTTGTTACCGGCGGCGTCATAACCTACGAGAACACCCGCCTTGATCTTCCGAGAGGTCGAAGACCGCGACTTGATTCTGAAGGCGCAGCGGGGAGATGTGGACGCCTACAATCTCCTCGTTTCGCGTTGGGAGAAGCGTATCTTCAATTACCTGTTTCGGCTGGTCAGGAACCGGGAAGACGCAATGGATCTTTGCCAGGATGTGTTGTTGAAGGTGTATCAGAATCTCCGCAAATTGGAGGATCCGGCCCGGTTCGCGCCGTGGATGTATCGCATTGCGCACAACGAAGCGTACTCCATGTTGCGGCGGAAGAAGCCGGAAGATGACCTGGAGACGGCGCAGTTCGACATACCCTCCATGGGCGGCCACATGCTGCCGGTGGAGACGGCGCTGGCGGTGGACGCGGCGTTGCGGCGGTTGAGTGAAGAGCAGCGGGAAGCGGTGGTTCTCAAGATTTATCAGGGGTTCAAGTTTGAAGAAATGTCGGAAATTTTGGGGTGCCCGATGTCGACGGTAAAGTCGCGGCTTTATACCGCGTTGGATCTGTTGAAAGTCGCACTGGCACCGGCGGGAATTTCGCGGAGAACGTCATGAATGTCACATCCGAAGTATTGAAGGATTATGTTTTCGGCGAGTTGAACGCTTCCGAGCGGCGGGCGGTGGAATCCGCTGTCGCGGACGATGGCGCATTGCGGGAAGAGCTTGCGCGTTTGCAATTGACGCAATCGGCGTTGTTCTCGCTGCGCGAAGAAGAGCTGCCAAGGCGCATCGCGTTTGTCTCCGATAAGGTCTTTGAGCCGAAGTGGTGGCAGGTTTGGTTGCACTCGGGACCGCGGCTGGGCTTCGCGTCGGCGGCGCTGCTGGCGGGGGCGATCGTGTTCCACGGATTCTCGCCGTCGCCTTCCGTTCCGGCGCCTGCTGTTGATCAGGCCCGTCTGGAACAGCGGATCGTGGAGGAAGTTTCGCGGGCGTTGCCGGTGGTTTTGGAAAAGGCGGAAAATCGGCATCGGATGCAGTTGGCGGCGGCGATCAAGGAAGCCGATGGAAAGTATCAGCGGCTGCGGCAGGAAGATCAAATGGCGATGGAGGCGAGCTATTCGCTGTTCACGCAGAAGCAGGCGGCGCGGATGGTGGCATGGGTGCAGAACAGCGGGGGCGAGGCGCGATGAAATGGACTTCTGTACTGGCGGTATTGGCGTGCGCGCTGTTTGCCGCGCCGGTGAACCGGGGGCTGATCGCGGCGGTCGAAGTGTCGATGAACAAGCGCGTGGAGGCGCTGTTTCCGGGTGAGCAGTATCTGCTGCTGGGCCATACGCATGGCGTCTATTTAGACGGCGTTGGCTGTGTGTTCACTACGCGGATCAACTTGGCGGAGGGCCCGGGACTGAGTCCGTTCCGGCAGCAGTTGCCGGAGTCCGAACGCGCGGCTTTGCGCAAGAAGAAGTTGGAAAGGCTGCCGGTATTGAAGACGGCGATGCGGGACATGCTGGTGAGCGCGGCGATTGTGATGGACCCGGTGGCGCAGGCCGAACGCATGATCCTGAGCATTTCCCTTTTGTACTACCCGCATGAAGACGTCTCGGGGCTGCCGACGCAAATCGTAATGCAGGCGGACCGCCGGACGCTGCTGGGATTCCTGACGCCGAAGAGCGACAAGGCCGCGCTCGAAGCCGCCATTCAGACGCGGGAGTACTGATGCGTCTCGGCGAACTGCTCATCGCGAAAAAACTGATTCAACAGGAAGATCTGGACCGGGCGCTGGAGTTGCAGAAGGAGCGCGGGGAGAAGATCGGACGGTTGCTGATTGAGCTGGGCTTCGTGGCGCAGCGCGACGTGTTGGCCACGCTCAGCGAGCAGTTGCGCATTCCGCTAGTGACGATCGACGCCACGATATTCACGGCCCCGGAGACCGACGGACTGGCCGCGCGTTTCTTGCGCCAAAGCCGCTGTCTGCCGATGGGCCTGAATGAATCCGGCCTGACGTTAGCGATGGCCGATCCGCTGGATTTTGAAACTATTTCCGCCGTGCGCGGGTTCACAGGATTACGTGTCACGCCGGTATTGGCGGCCGAAGGAGAGATTGTCGAAGCCATCGACAAGCACTACGGGCAAGCGGCGCGCAACGACAATGAAGCCGATTTCGGCGAAGGCGTCGGCGGCAATGAAGACCTGGAACAGTTGCGCGACATGGCCAGCGAAGCGCCCGTCATTCGCATGGTCAACGCGACCATCGCGGCCGCGGTCGAAAAGCGCGCGAGTGACATTCACATTGAGCCCTTTGAGAAATCGTTCCGGATCCGGTTTCGCGTGGACGGCGTTTTGTATGAGCAGGAACAGCCGCCGAAAGAGATGAAGGCCGCGTTGATCAGCCGTGTGAAGCTGATGGCGAAGTTGAACATTGCCGAACGGCGTTTGCCGCAGGACGGCCGTATCAAAGTGAAGACTCTGGGCCGGGAAGTGGATCTGCGTGTTTCGACGTTGCCGACTTTGTATGGCGAAAGCGTCGTGATGCGGTTGCTTGATCGTTCGGCCGGCGAGCAGTTTTACGACTTGCGAAAGCTGGGCTTCACCGATTACATGCTGGAGCGGATGGAGTTCTATACACAGCTTCCGCACGGCATTATGTTCGTCACCGGGCCGACGGGTTCGGGCAAATCGACGACGCTGTATTCTGCGCTGAAGCGGATCAACGGCGTGGAGCGGAAGATCATCACGATTGAGGATCCGGTGGAATATCAGATGGACGGGATCAACCAAATTCACGTCAATCCGCAGATCGGGCTGACGTTTGCTTCCGGCTTGCGCCACATTGTGCGCCAGGATCCGGACGTGATCATGGTGGGCGAAGTGCGTGACCGGGAGACGGCCGATGTCGCGATCCGCTCCGCGCTGACGGGGCACTTCGTTTTCTCGACTTTGCATACGAACGACGCGCCGAGCGCTGTGACGCGGCTCACCGACATGGGCGTCGAAAATTATCTGATTTCGTCATCGGTCGTGAGTATTCTGGCGCAGCGGCTGGTGCGAAAAATCTGCGCGTTCTGCACTGAGGAAGGACCGCGGCGATTGCGGCCGGAGGGTACGGAAGTGCCCACGTGGCGCGGGCGCGGCTGTGAAAAATGTTTCGGTTCCGGATTCAAAGGCCGCGTCGGCATCTTTGAGTTAATGGAGATGAATGAAGAGATTCGCCGCATGATTACGCGCAACGAAGACGCGAGCGTGTTGATGGCGGCGGCGCGCCGCAACGGCATGCGGACGCTGCGCGAGGACGGCTGGGACAAGGTGGCCGAAGGCGTCACCACGCCGGAGGAGATCCTGCGCGTGACGCAGGAATTCTAAGGATGCCAGCCTCCTTCCATTTCCGCGCCGTGAATGCCGAGGGCAAATCTCGCAGCGGCACGCTGACGGCCGAGAATGACAAGGAAGTGGCGCGGGAACTGCGTAAACAGGGGCTGACGCCGGTCTACGTCGGCCTGGAACAGAAGAAGGGATTCGAATTTGAGCTGCCCGATTTCGGCGGCGCGCGGAAGAAGGAAGTCCTGTTCTTCACCACCGAGCTGACCACGCTTCTCAACTCCGGCATTCCGGTGGATCGCGCGCTGCAGATCTCCACTGAGCTTACTGAACGGCCGGCCTTTCGCATGGTGATTCTGGACGTTCTGCGCGTATTGAAGGGCGGCCGTTCGCTGGCCGATTCGCTGGCAACGCATCCGAAATACTTCACCGACCTGTACGTCAACATGGTGCGCGCGGGCGAGGCGTCGGGTTCGCTGGGCGTGATTTTTGAACGGTTGAGCGAGTTCGAAAAGACGCGCGACGAGCTGCGCGGGTACATCATCAGCTCCATGGTTTATCCGGCGCTGCTGTCGCTGGTGGGCGCGGGCAGCGTGTTCGTGCTGATGAATTTCGTGGTGCCGCGTTTCGCGCAGGTGTTTGAACAGGGCAACATTCCCATGCCGATGCCGACGCGCATCATGATCGAGGTCAGCCGCTACACGCAGGCCTACGCGCCAATTGGGTTGGGCTTGCTGGCGGTGGGAATAGTTGCCTTTACGACGTATATTCGCACTACGGAGGGGCGGCTGTGGTGGGACGGATTTCGATTGAAAGTTCCGGTGCTGGGCGACGCGCTGCGGAAGGCGGAAACGGCGCGCTTTGCCCGCGCGATGGGGACCCTCATTGCGAATTCCGTTCCTTTGCTCCAGTCCATTTCGATCTCCGGCGCGATCATGAACAACAAGCGGATTTCGAACTCGCTACACAGCGTGGCGCAAGGGGTGAAACGCGGCGAAGGTATTGCCGCGCCGCTGAAGCGCACCGGCGAATTTCCTCCGCTGGCCGCGCATTTGTTGAGTGTCGGCGAAGAGACGGGCAAGCTGGATCAGATGTTCCTGCGCATGGCCGACGTGTATGAAGCCGATACGCGGGCGGCCATTCGCCGCTTCACGTCGCTGTTTGAGCCGCTGATTATTCTCTTTATGGGCCTCATCATCGGAGCGCTGGTGATCAGCCTGCTGCTTGCCATCTCCAGCATTAATGAGGTAGCCGTATGACGAAGGAGTTTTCCAAAATGCACAGACCGATTTCGCACCGCCGCCGCCGCCATCAAGCCGGCTTGACACTGATCGAAATGCTCGTCGTGGTGACGATCATCGCGGTGTTTGCCGCCGTGGTCGGACCGCGCGTCTTGCAGCGCGCCGACGTGGCCAAGAAGGTGGCCGTGCGCCAGCAGATCAACTCGTTCAACACCGCTTTGGGCGCCTATAAATTGGACACCAGCCTTTTCCCGTCGAATGAACAAGGCCTGAACGCGCTGCGTACGAAGCCCGAAGGCTTGAACGGTTGGCAAGGTCCATACCTGCCGCAGGAACTCCCTACAGATCCCTGGAGCCGACCCTACGTCTACAAGTATCCCGGTGAGCACGGCGATGAGCCGGACATCATCAGTTACGGTGCCGACGGCCAGCCCGGCGGAGTGGACATGAACGAAGACATCGTGAGCTGGAAATCAAAATGACCCGGCGGCGGAGAACGCAGAGCGGCTTGACGCTCATCGAAATGCTGATCGTGGTGGCCATCATCGGCGTCATGGTTGGCATTGCGTTCCCCTCCATTACTTCGGGGATTGACTCGCTGCGAATCCGCTCCGCCTCGGATGAAATTGTGAGCACGTTTAACTCCGCCATGAATCGCGCCGACCGTCGGCAAGTGGCCGTTGAAATCGTCGTTGATCGCGTTGGAAACCGGCTGCTGTTCGCCAGCGCTGATCCCGGCTATCGGCGCGAAGTAACGATGCCCGAAGGCGTAACGATTGAGCGGGTGCTGCCGTTGATTCCGGGTCTGGATGAGACGCTGCCGCGCCAGTTTCTGATTCATCCCGGCGGCACGGTGCCGCATCTCGGGCTCGAGCTGAAGAACCGCCGCAACGTTCGCTTGATTGTCAGCGTGGACCCCATCACCGGAGGCGCGCAAGTGGTGACGCCGCCATGAAGGAAAAAGGATTTTCGCTGTTAGAAGTGATGGTGGCGACGTTCATCATGGCGGTCGCCGTGGTCGCGCTGTTATCGAATCTCACCACGTCGCTCCGCAATGCTTCGCGCCTGACGGACTACGACCGCGCGGCGCTGCTGGCGCGGCACAAAATGGACGAGTTGCTGCTGGTCCCTCGACTGCCGCAAATGCAGGTAACCGGCGGGCAATTCGACCCGTCGCAATCCTCCGGGCTCAACGCCACTTGGCGTGCACGCGCCAGTATTTTCGAGTTCGCGCCCGGAGCCGGACCAGGCGCGCAGATTCTGGAACGCGTGGAGTTACAGATTCACTTTCAGAACGGCGGCCGGACGAAATCGTTTTCCATGGAGGGCTTCCGCAAGCGCTATTTACTGCCCGATGAGCCGCCGCCGGTGCCGTTTAACGGAGCGCAGTTATGAGGGTGAATCAACGCGGCGTCACGCTGTTGGAGTTGCTGATCGCCGTATCGCTGATGTCGTTATTGAGCTTGGGCGTTTTGTTTTCCATGCGCGTTGGCATCAACGCCATGGGGAAGACGAACGACCGGTTTTTGAAGAATCGCCGCGTACTGGGCGTGGAGAAAGCGCTGGCCGCGCAGATCGCGGGACTGATGCCGGTGACCATTGAATGTCCCGGCGGGCAAGGCGGCAAGGCGGTGCTGTTTCAGGGCGACCCGCAATCGATGCGATTCGTCTCCAGTTATTCGCTCCAGGAGGGCGCGCGCGGGTATCCGAAACTGCTCGAATTCACTGTCATCGCCGGGGAAAACGGAAGCGGCGTGCGGCTGATCGTAAATGAACTTCCCTACAGCGGCCCGTTCAGCGTGCGCGGCGCGTGCGTCGGTACGCAACCGGACCCGCTCACCGGTCAATCGGCGGCGCTCTTCATGCCCATTTCGCCGAGGCCGGATTCCTTTGTGCTGGCCGATAAACTGGCCGGCGTCCGCTTTGTCTATCGCGATGAACTCCCCCCGCCAGTGCTGGAACGCTGGACGCCGAAGTGGCTGGCGAATAAGCTGCCATCGGCGATCCGTATCGAAATCATTCCGCTGGAGAACAGTCCGGCCAATCTGCAAGTGACCACCACGACCATTCCGATTCGCATCACCGCGAACCCGATGCTAAACTATGCGGACTAAAAACTCGCAACACGGCGGCGCTCTGCTCACAGTCCTCTGGCTCGTCGCGGCCCTTTCCGCCATCGCATTCTCCGTTGCCACCACGGTGCGCACGGAGACTGAGCGCACTTCCACGCACATCGAACAGGTTCGCGCCTATTACCTGGCCACGGGCGCATTGGATCGCGCCATCCTTTGGATGTCCTGGGGCTCCGGCGGACGGCGTCCTGATGGCAGGCCGATGTTCTATGAGCCCGGCATGGCGGTGCTCAACATGGACTTTCCGTCGGGCATTGCCAGCGTGGAAATCATTCCCGAGTCCGCTCGATTAAACGTAAACCGGGCCACGCCGGAAGAACTCGGACGCCTGTTCCTGTCGATGAGCCTGCCGCCGGAGCGGGCGCAGATCCTGGTGGAATCGATCGTTGACGCGCGAAGCGGTAACCCGTCCGGATCCCCGCTCGACCAGTTTTATCTCGCGGTCAATCCGACTTTCCGGCCTCGCCATGCGTCTTTTGAACAGATCGAAGAGCTTTTGTATGTTCGCGGGGTGACGCCGGACCTGTTCCATGGAACGTGGGCTCGCAACCCTGCGGGCGTGCTGGTTCGACTCCCCGGTCTGAAGGACTGCCTGACGGTGTACGCGATCAACGACGCTTACGACATCAACACCACGCCGGCCCCGGTATTGCTGGCTATCGGCCTGCCGCCGGAACTGGTGGCCGCGGTGGTACAGCGGCGCGCCGTGCGCCCGTTCTTGAACGCCGCCGAACTCGGCCCCATCGCCGGCGCGGCGGGTCCGGCAGGCAGCAAGCTGCGCATCGGCGGCAACTCGGTCTATACGCTGCGCGCCACAGCCACGCTGCGCACGCAACCGCCGGCGTTCGTTTCCGACGTGCGGCGCTCCGCATCGCTGGTCGTGAAGTTCAACAACACTTTGAAAGATGATTTGACCCCGTACTGGATCCTTCGCTGGTACGACAACGCGGGGACCAACTAACGATGCTGCCGCTTTCACTTCGCAAATGGTTGGCCTTCGGACGCGGCGTTGGGATTGAGATTGGACAGGAGAATCTGACGGTCTCCGTGGTGCGCATGCGGCCCTCCGGCGCGACGGTTCTGGGTGCGGAGACCATCGAGAAGTTTCGCTCGCGCCCGGCCGCCGAATGGGGCCGGCAGTACACTGACTTTGTCCGCAAACATGGCGCGGCGCACGTCGCCGCCGTTGTTCTGGTACCGCGCCAGGAAGTGATCGTGCGGACGGTGCCGTTCCCCGGCGTGAAGGATGCCGATCTCGCCGCCGCTGTGAACTACCAGCTCGACACGCTGCACCCTTATGACGAAGACGACGCAGTGCTGACGTGGGCCCGGCTGAACGCTGTCCACGTGTTGATCGGCGTGATTCGGCGGCAGGTTTTCGATCAGTATCTGGCCTTGTTCGCCGAAGGCGGCGTCAAGGTCGCCAGCTTCACTTTTTCCGCCGCCGCCATTCGTTCCGCCATTCGCTTGGTGAACGATCCGCCGCCCGCTCTGCTCTCCGGTCTGCCCACCGCCGACGGCTTCGAAGTCTATGGCGAGAGCGAGGCCAAACCCGTTTATTCGGCGGTCTTCGACATGGCGCCCGAACGGGCTTTGGCCTTCGCCGCCGCCGAACTGCGGTTACCGGCAGAGACGGCATCGAGCGCTCTCGGCATCGGCCTCAGCCAGGCCGCGGCGATGGCGAGCGCCTGTCCCGGTCTGTCGCTTGACGCCAACCTGTTGCCGGAGGCCCAGCGCCGCGCCAGTTCAAAGCTCCGCTACATTCCAACAGCAGTGCTTTCCGTCGTCCTCGCCGGGCTGTGCACCGTCATCGCGCTGCATAAACCCTACGACGAAAGAGTGTACCGGGAAGCGTTGGAGGCGGAGTTGAAAACCACCGAGCCGCTCTCTTCCCGCATTGGCAATCTTGACAAGAACATCGACAAGACGCGCAAGCGCCTCGCGCAATTGGATGACTTCCGCAAGCGAACAGCCGCCGATCTCGATCTGGTTCTGGAATTGACCAGCACCTTCCAGCCGCCGGCATTTCTGAGCGCGCTGGATCTCACGCGCGACAACGTCACCGTGACCGGCGAGATCGAGCAGGCCGCGCCATTGCTGCGCGTTCTGGATGGCTCACCGCGTTTGGCCGGGAGCGAGTTCATCACCCCCATCGGCCGCTTGGCCGCCTCCGAAGTCTTTCGTATTCGAAGTCAACGCGAAACGCCGCCGGCAGTCGTGGCGGTGAAGCCATGAGTATGTCCGAGCGCGACCAAAAAGCGTTGAAATATTTAGGCGGCGCGCTGCTGTTGGCGGGCGCGATTTATTTCTGGCCGGCCGGTGCCGCCGTCGAAACCGCCGCCGCCGTTAACGGCACAGAGGTGTTGGAAAAGCGTCTAAGCAATTCGCGGGCGCTGCTCCTGCAAGTGCCCGACAAACAAGCCGTGCTAAAACAGGCCCAGGCCGATCTCGGCGTGCGAGAAAAAGGTTTGTTAGTGGCCGACACGGCCGCGCAGGCCCAGGCGCAACTCTTCCAAATTCTCCGCCGCGTCGGCCGCGCGCAGGGTCCGCCGATTGAAGTGCGGGCCACGGAGATCGGCCAGGCGCGCCTGTTTGGCGAAGATTACGGCGAGGTTTCGGTGGCGGTGTCGTTTGAATGCGGAATTGAACAACTGGTGAATCTGTTGGCCGACCTGGGCGCGCAGCCCGAACTGCTGGCGACCAGCGAGATTCGCGTTGGCCAGGCCGCGGGCGCGCAAAAAGTAATCCCGGTCCGCCTGACCATTTCCGGCATCGTGCCGCGCAAATTGATCCCGGAGAAGAAGGGACTGTCGTTCTAATGAGCCGCTTGTTTCTTCTGAATGTGCTGCTGCTCGCCGGGATCGCCATGGCGGCTTTGAAGCTGATGGAGTTGCGCGATGAAACCGCGCGCCGGGAAGCGATGGTCCATGCCGGCGCGCCGAAGTTGCCGCAAGCCAAGGGCACCGCCGCAATCGCGCCGCCGGAACGCACGGTGGCGGCAAACTATTTGGACATCGCATCGCGTCTTCTCTTTTCGAAGGACCGAAATCCGACCGTGTTTATCGCTCCCCCGCCCGTGAAACAAATCCCCGCGTTTCCGCTTGCTTACGGCGTGCTGATGATGGCCGATCCGCCCATCATTATGATGGCCCCGAAGAAGGGCGAAGGACAAAAAGGCTACCGCGCCGGGGACCAGATCGCCGATTTCAAAATCGTCAATTTCGATTCCCGCGCCATCGTCTTCGAATGGGAAGGGCAGAAATTTACCAAGAACATGCAGGATCTTGCCGACCGGGACGCGCAGTCCGCGGCGCTTTTAAATCGGCAGAATACCTCCGCCACGCCGGAGCCCACCGCGGCCGCGCCCGCCGCCAGTGCGCAAGTTCTCTCCAGTTCCGGCAGTGCGTCCCAAGGTCCCGGTGTTGACACCGGCGGCGGCATCCGTGCGTGCACCGCTGGAGATTCCGCCGCTCCCGGTACCGTCTCCGACGGCTATCGCAAGATCGTTAGCGAAACCCCATTCGGCAAGGTCTGCCGCTGGGAAAAAGTGAAGTGAGGAGTCTCATGAAATTCCCGTTTATCGTACTGTTTGTTTGCCTGGCGACGCTCGCGCAGTCCAGAGAAACGCCCGCGGGCGTACCCGTCGGCGCCGCCAATGTCGATGGCCACAACTGGCGCTGGGTGGACAAAGCGGGCAAGGCCTGGCTGTTCCGCGCGACGCCATTCGGCATGATGCGCAGCGAAGAGCCGAACCTGGCGCAAGCGAAGCGTCCGGCGGGCGTCCCGGTGGAAGCGTTGCCTCTGTCCGAAGGCGTCTGGCGCTGGATCGATCCTCAGCAAAAAGTGTGGCTGTTCCAGGAAACGCCATCCGGCCTGATGAAGACCGAAGAGCCCAAGGGCGCGGCCGCGGCTGTCGGGCCAACGGGACTAAAAGTGGCCGATGAGCGTGCCGACGCCGTGCTGGATCTGATGAGCGTGAAGGAAGAGGGCGACGCGCTTCGCTTCTCCCGTCCCGGACCCTTCGGAACCTACTCCTGGGTGAAGAAAAAGACGCAGCTCGATAAAGATGAGACGGCCGTTTGGGAACGCGCCCAAGCCAAGTCCGGCTCCGTGAAGAAAGACTAAGTCCGAATGAAACGCACCCTCGCCATCGTCCTCTGCGCCACAACGTTTTTAACTGCCCAGCCGCCCCCGCCCAAGCCGCCTCCGGGCTTCGGCCCGCAGATTCTTCAAAACCAGCCTCAGACACCCGCCGTCACGCCCGCCGCATCCCCGGTCGCAACTCCTCCCTCAGGCGGCAGTACCGGCGGACTGCAACTGGAAAACGCATCTCTCACCGCCGTCATCGATATCCTTGCCCGCCAGCTCAAGATCAACTACATTCTCGATCCGCGCGTCAAAGGCGGGATCATCCTGAATACCTACGGCGAAACCAAGTCGCTGAGCAATCGCGAACTGCTCGACATGATCCTCCGCATTAACGGCTTCGCGATGGTGCAAGTGGGAGACATCTATCGCATCGTTCCCATGGCCGACGCCGCGCGGCTCCCCATCAAGCCTTCCATCAATCAACGCGACCTGCCCGATAGCGAACAGATCGTTCTTAACCTCATCTTTCTCAAATACGCCAATGTCGACGAACTGACAAAACTCCTGGATCCCTTCATGG
>CAMDKT010000040.1 GCA_945900935.1 Candidatus Sulfopaludibacter sp. SbA3
GGCAACAGGAGGAACCGGCTGATTTCGACGGAAGGCGGCAGCTTTCAATGGGTGGCACGAGCCGGATGAGTCGAGAGGCTCAAGTCCGGATCTGTGAGAGGCTCGGGGTGCAACTCCCCGGGCCTACTCGGCGACTCTGGTGGCGACCAACCCGATCAAGGATTAGCCGGCCGGAACTCATCCGGACGATTGGTAGAACGTGTTCCTCCCGGCGCGTTCTTGCGCTTGGGTTCACACCCCACATCGGAGGGGTAGATTCCGCATTCCTCAAAAAACGCAGACTGATGTTCTCAGGCTGGCCTGGGTTGGCGAAGGGAGTCAGGCGGAGAAGAAATCGGCGCAAACTCGCCAGAGCAAGACAAGATCCCGGCCGACCAGCCGGACGCGCGGTGAGTTTCCCTGTCATGGGCGCCTTTTGGCTTCGCGCCTCTCCCCAGCCCGGGCGATGGCCCGGCAGCCCGTCGTTTCCTTAGGCTTTTGCGCAATCGGAGGCGCGTCCTTCAAACCGAAGTTCTTGTTCCAAGCACTGCCACGCTTGGTCTGCCGACGCGGCTTGGCCTGGGCTTCCACGGGCGAGGGCGAAGAGTCTCACCGTCAAGTAGCGCTCTTGGAACCGCACAGCGATCAATCCGTCGAGCCGCTTTTCCACCCGCGCGTTTGCCTTGCGCAACCCAGCGGCGATCAACTGACGCTCGATCTGATAGAACTCGCCCTCGAATCGTAAAGTGTAGTTGGCACCTGTCGCGGCTCCATTTGACTCAGCGAAGCCGCCAGTGCTGTTGGCCGGCTCTACGGTCAGTTCCCGCTCCAGCCACACCAGATACTCTTCCTCCAGATATTGGTTGGCTTGGTTGATTGCGCTGTCCCGAAATTCCACTCCACCCGCCCTTTGGCTTGCGGAGAATGCGCCGCAATCCATATGATCCCCAGTTCCCGCAACGCCCGGCGAGATCTGCGCCGGTCTTTATGTCCACCAAGCGGCCACACTTGACCGCGGGTGTGGGCCGCATCCCGCTGATTGCGGACCCAGCCTACGCAATCAACACGGAGGGAACGATGAGGGGCGCGAGTAGAGCCGCGGATGCTCGAAACATTGGTCCATTGTGGCATTTCCTATGGACCTGTATCCTCGTTGACAGTCATGCAGATTTTCGGCAAAGCTATCCTCGTCACCGGCGGCGCCTCCGGGCTTGGGGCCGCCACCGCCGCCGCCCTCTCCGCCGCCGGCGCGCACCCATTCGTTCTGGACCTGCAATCCGCTCCCGCGCCATCCGTTCAAGGCAGCATTACCAGCCCCGATCAAGTCCAGCGGGCCATTCAACTCGCCGTCGAAACGCACGGCGCACTGCACGGCGTCGTCCATTGCGCGGGCCTCGCCGCCGCCCAGCGCACGGTGGGGAAGGATGGGCCGCTGCCTCTGGCCGATTTTGAACGTGTGATTCATGTGAATTTGATTGGCGCATTCAATGTCGTTCGCCTAACCGCCGCCGCTATGATGCAAAACGCCCCGGACATCGAAGGCGAGCGTGGCGTGATCATTCTAACCTCCTCCATTGCCGCCTTCGATGGCCAGATCGGCCAAGCCGCCTACGCCGCGTCGAAGGCTGGCATAGCGGGACTGACCCTCCCGCTTGCCCGCGAGTTCGCCCGTAGCGGCATCCGCGTTGTATCGATAGCGCCTGGCCTGTTCGATACACCGCTGCTCGCCGCGCTCCCAATGGCCGTCAAAGAACAACTCGGAGCAACGGTCCCTTTCCCCAGCCGCCTCGGCCGCCCGGAGGAGTACGCCCAACTGGCGCTCGCAATTCTGGCCAATCCCATGCTGAACGGCGAGACTATTCGCCTCGACGGCGCCCTCCGCATGCCACCCAAATGAAAACTGCGGTTCAAGCTGTGCTATCCTAAATCTTGAATAATAGCGATTAAGGTAAGACTAAGGAGTATCCACAGCAACACCATGGCCCTGGCAATTGAGTCCAAGACGAACATTATTAGCAAGTACCGGATCAATAAGAACGATTGTGGTTCGCCAGAGGTGCAGGTAGCGCTCTTGAGCCAACGTATCACCGAGCTCACAGGGCACTTTAAGTCCCACAAGAAGGACTTCGGTTCCCGCCGTGGTTTGTTAACCATGGTGGCGCGCCGTCGTCGCCTTCTGGACTACCTCAAGAGCCGCGGTCTGGAACGTTATCAGACTCTGATCTCCAGCATTGGTATTCGCCGCTAGTGGAGCTTCGATCGGTACGGGTTTTCGTATAGACCCGGCAAATCCGCTCTGGTGAGCGGACCCACCCTCGTTCAAAACACTCCCGTCTCCTTGATTCCCGTTCGCGCCGGAAAGCGCGGAGAATTACAAAGGTTCAAGGAAATAAAATGTTGCATAAAGTCGAGATCGACCTGTTTGGCACGCAGCTCTCTATAGAGTCGGGCGTGATGGCCAAGCAGGCAGACGGGGCCGTGATCGTCCGTTCGGGCGATAACGTGGTGCTCGTCACCGCTTGCTGTTCCGGCAAGGCTCGCCCCGGCGCGAGCTTCTTCCCATTGACGGTTGACTACCGCGAGGCGACCTACGCCGCCGGTAAGTTCCCCGGCGGATTCATCAAGCGCGAAGGCCGCATGACCGAGAAGGAAACGCTGACGTGCCGCCTGATCGATCGCCCCGTCCGCCCGCTGTTCCCCGATGGGTTCAAGCACGAGACCCAGATCATCGGCCTCGTCTTTTCCGCTGAGACCGAACGCGACCCCGGTCCGCTGGCCATGGTTGGCGCAGGCGCCGCTCTCGGCATTTCGAATATTCCGTTTCATGAAGTGCTCGCCGCGGTTCGAGTCGGCAAGGTGGACGGCAAGTTCATCGCCAACCCGACGTACGAACAGACCAAGGCAAGCGCGATCAGCCTGATCGTCGCCGCTACCGAAACCGGCGTGGTCATGGTGGAAGCCGGCGCCAAGCACGTTGACGAAGAAGACGTGCTGCAGGCCCTGGAATTCGGCCACGAATGCTGCAAGAAAATCTGTGCCGGCATTCGCGAATTGATGCGGCTCTGCGGCAAGACGAAGCGCGAGTTCGTCTCGCCCACCATCAATCAGGAGATGTTGGCGCAGATCGACACGCTGGTTCGCGCGGACCTCACCGACGCGATGGACACCAAGAAGTACAAAAAGATCGATTCCTACGCTCGCATTGACGCTCTGCACGCCAAAGCGGAAGCCGCCTTCCCTGAAGAACAGCGCTCCGAAGCCGGCGGCGTATTTGATCATTTGAAGGAAAAGATCTTCCGCGACGAAATGTTGAAAGCCCGCCGCCGTCCCGATGGCCGCGCCTTTGACGAAGTTCGCGATATCGACTGCCAGGTCGGCCTCCTGCCCCGCACCCACGGATCGGCCCTCTTCACTCGCGGCGAAACGCAGGCGCTGGTTACCTGCACCCTCGGCACGAAGGACGACGAGCAGCGGATTGAGATGCTCGACCCCGCGGAACTCTCCAAGCGCTTCATGCTGCACTACAATTTCCCGCCGTTCTCGGTGGGCGAAGTGGGCTTCATGCGCGGCGCAGGCCGTCGCGAAATCGGCCACGGCGCTCTGGGCGAACGCGCGACCATCGCCGTCGTTCCCGACGAAAAGACCTTCCCCTACACCATTCGCATCGTCTCCGATATTCTGGAATCGAACGGCTCCTCGTCGATGGCCTCGGTCTGCGGCGGATCGCTCGCGATGATGGACGCCGGTGTGCCGATTGACCGCGCCGTCGCCGGTATCGCCATGGGTCTCGTCAAAGAAGGCGACGCCTACGCGATTCTCACCGACATCGCCGGCGCCGAAGATCACTACGGCGACATGGACTTCAAGGTGGCCGGTTCTAAGGAAGGCATCACCGCCCTCCAGATGGATCTCAAGGTCCCCAACGTGCCCATCAGCCTGATGCGCGAAGCGCTCGATCAAGCCAAACGCGCCCGCCTGCACATTCTCGATAAGATGAATGCCTGCATCAGCACGCCGCGCCCGACGCTCTCGCTCTATGCCCCCCGCATCACCACCATCACCATCCCGGTGGACAAAATCCGCGAGCTGATCGGGCCGGGCGGCAAGATGATCCGCAGCATCACCGACACCACGGGCGTCAAGATCGATGTCAACGACGACGGCCAGGTGAACATTTACGCGACCTCCGGCCTCGCCGGCGAAAAGGCGTTGCAGATGATTCAAGACATCTGCGCGGTGGCCGAGCCCGGTAAAACTTACCTCGGCAAAGTCGTCCGCATCGTCGATTTCGGCGCTTTTGTTGAAATCTTCCCCGGCACCGATGGCCTCCTGCACATCTCCGAAATTTCGGAAAGCCGCGTGAATTCCGTCCGTGACGAGCTGAACGAAGGCGACCAGATCATGGTGAAGGTGCTGGCGCTGGAAGGCAACAAGATCAAGTTGAGCCGCCGGGCTATCTTGAAGGAACAGCGCGAAAAGCTCGCTTCAACGCCGAGCTAACGCTTCTAATCCCAAACCGAAACGCCGCCGTTCCCCAAAAAGGGACGGCGGCGTTTTGTTATGATCTATACAGATGTCTGAGTTACTGCTTCCGTTCGCCGCCGTCGCCGCCTACTTCGCGCTGATGCGCTGGGTGCTGCCGCGCTTCGGCGTCCGGACTTGAATGTCCGGAGCCTGTGACGCCGAGTCTCGGCGTCCTACTTCTTCCGGTTCTGGCGAAACGGCAGAGGCAACACGCCCGTCTGCCCCTTCCGAAAAATAAGCTCCCAATGGGAGTCACTGCCCATGAAGAATCGCGCCCGGGCCCCGGCAGTCTTATCCGTATCGCCGGCGTCAAGGCCAACTGCCATCGGGTAGCAGCCCCCGCCCTCGATAAGCCGATCCGGCGATCCCCAGCCCTTCGGGTTTTCCAGGTTGCCGTTAAAGCTGACGTAGATGCCTTCGGCAGGCCAATCGGGCGCGCAACACGCATGGTTCAGCAGCATTACGAACTCGCCCAGCTCGCGGTTGTAGTGTACTGATGGCCCCCAGAACGCATCGGTATTCGCACTCTCCCACGGCGTTCGCACGGTGAAAATTGGCGATACTTTTCCTGATATGCCAGGGGATTCCCACTTTTCATCCCGATATTTCCAAACCGTCCCTACCGGATTGTCGCGGTCAGCGACGGCCATCCGGGCCACCGCCACGCCCTGCTCCGTAGCCGGTCCTCCGTAGACCGAGAAGAAAAAATACAGGTTCTTCTTTTCCTTGTCCACAATCACCGAAAAATCGCCATGCCCTCCGGCAAAGTATCCGTTCTTTGTCTCGCAGTTCGGTTCGTATCCGTCGGATAGAACGATCCCCAAGTCCCGGAACGTGTGCCCGTTGTCTTTGGATATCACGGCACCGATCACCGGCACGCCGATATAGCGGTCCCCATCCATTGCGCAGTACGAATAAATCTCGTGATGATACCAGCCGTAAATCGTTCCGTCATCGTCCTGGTAAGTGGCTTCCAGCCACCACGGCGAAACCGTCGAGTTCAGCAGATGCGCGGCTCGGGCATACCGCATCCCCGACAGTTCCACGCCCTCACTCCGGATCGGCAGCCCGTCGGAATTGTATACATAGCGTTTCCCTTTCGCCCAGTGAATCGGGCTATTCGAATCGGCGACGCCGGGAAAATACACACCCTCAGCCTCCACAACTTCTACTTTCTGAGCTGTGACCGGAAACACCATCAAACAGACTAAGAATCCAAAACGCAAAACCATATACCTATATAGTGCAACCGAAGGGCCAAAGGTTACCCTATATAATTCGAATGTTTCCTGAAGGTGTTTACTCATGTAAATTTCCATCCTCGATTGGGTTGTCGTCGCCGCTTACTTCCTGCTCAATATCGCCATCGGCTTCTATTACAAGAAGCGCGCCGGAAAAAGCGTTGACGAGTTCTTCCTTTCCGGGCGCGATGTGCCCTGGTGGCTGGCCGGCACGTCGATGGTGGCCACGACCTTCGCCGCCGATACCCCCCTCGCCGTCACCGGGCTGTAGTGGAAGTTTGTCGCTGGAGGCATGTTAGTCGTCTTCTTATACGTGCGTCTTTGGCGTAGATCCGGGGTCATGACCGGCATAGAATTTTCTGAAATTCGTTATTCCGGCAAACCCGCCGCTTTTCTCCGCGGCTTTCGGGCCCTATATTTCGGAATACCCATCAACTGCATCGTGCTCGGCTGGGTCAACCTGGAGATGGTCAAAATCCTGATGCTCGTCCTTATAATCGATAAGTTCACCGCGATCGTTGTCGTCTTATTTACTATCGGTATAACTTCGTGGATCTTTACCCTGGCTGGCCTCTGGGGCGTGCTGGTCACCGATGCTGTGCAGTTGTTTCATCAAAATGACGATGGTGATCGTTCTCGCCGTCTGCGCGGTGCCGTATATGTCCACCATCGCCACCCAACTCAACTGGGGCGCCAGTTACCTGGTGAATGACTTTTACCGCCGCTTACGTCCTCATGTCGCAAGCGGCCACCGTCGTCATTACTCTCATCTCGGCTGGCGTTACGTTCTACATGGACTCAATCGCCGGTGCCTGGAAATTACTCATCGTCACCGGCGGCGTGCTGCTGCTCCGCTGGTACTGGTGGCACGTCAACGCGGCTCAGCATTCGTAGTCAGCGTCGCGCTCCAGGCCATCTGGAAGCTTGATTCCGACAACCCCGTCGACTTCGCCTGGATCATGATCATCACCGTTGGAATCACCACCGCCGCACGCGCCCGTCGCGGAGCGGGTGGGGCCCCGTCGCCGCCCTTGCGCCCGACGTCAAACCCGCCGTAACCTCGGTTGCTGGCTCGCCGGATGCCTCATGATCTATATGGCCCTCTTCGGCCTCGGCAAGGTGCTCTTCAAGGAAACTGCACTCGGCGTGGGCATGTTGACGCTCGCCGCCGCCGCCGGATACTACATCTACCGCAACCTTTCCAAGCGCGGTTGGAGTAGTATTGCGGAATGATAACTCGCCGCGCTCTCCTCGCCTCGTCTGCCGTCACCGCCCAATCCGCCCGCAAGCCGAATTTCGTCTTCATCATCGCCGATGACCACGCCGGCTACGTCCTCGGCGCAGATGGCAATAAGAAGGTGTCAACGCCGAATCTCGACCACTTCGCCAGCCAAGGCGTCCGCTTCGCCCGCCACTACTGCAACCAGCCCGTCTGCACCCCGTCCCGCCAAAGTCTCCTCACCGGACTGATGCCATCCGCGGCCGGCGTCACGGTGCTGCGAACCTCGCTCGATCCCGCCAAGCCAACCCTCCCCAAACAGTTCAAAGGCGCCGGCTACCGCACCGCCGTCTTCGGCAAAATGCACTTGAACCGGCCCAGCTCCCCCGGCCTCTACGGCTTCGATGAAATGATGACCGAGCAGGACATCAACAAAGCCTGGACCGCCGCGCCGCCAACGCGCGACCTGCCCGCCGGAGTCGGCCGCAAGCCCCCCTGGCAGCCATTCAAAGTCCCCGCGCGCATCTGGCTCAATGCCGATAAACTGCCGTTTCCCCGCTATTACGAAGAAATGCGCGGTACCTTCACCGCCAACCGCGCCATTGACTGGCTCACCCGCCACAAAGCCGACGCCGAGCCATTCGCCCTCTGGGTCAGTTTCCCCGAACCCCACTCGCCCTACGATTTCCCCATCGATCTCAAGGACCAGTACGATCCCAAGTCCTTCGAAGCGCCCAAAATTGGCCCCGAAGACGCCGGGCAAATCCCGCTGATTTTCCGCGATCTCTCGCCAGCCGATAAACAAGGCATCGCCGCGTCTTATTACACATCCGTCTCCGCGCTTGATCGCAATGTGGGCGACGTGTTGAAGGCTTTGGACAGGCTCGGCCTCGCCGAAAACACTTGCGTTTTTTATATGGCTGATCACGGCTACTGCCTCGGTCAACACGGACGATTTGAAAAGCACTGCGGCTATGAACCGGCGCTCCGCGTACCGCTTCTGGTGCGCTATCCAGGCAGGATCAGCAAAGGCGCGGTGGTCAACGATTTCACCGAGCACATCGACGTCACCGCGACCATCACCGACGTGATGGGATTGGATAAATTGCCCGTCCAACACGGTCAGTCGTTAAAGCCATATCTGGAAGGGAAAAAGCCGCCAGCGCCGCGCAAAGAGATCTTCAGTCAATATCTGGAAAACGAAGAAGTGTTCGCCGCCAATGACCGCTGGAAGTTCATCTTCGGCTCCGGGAAGCGGAAGCGCACCGATGGCTACGAGACCGATAATCCCACCCCCGGCCGGTACATGAAGCTCTACGACAAAAAAGTCGACGCCGGCGAATTCTACAATGTCGCGGCCAAACACCCGGATGTTGTCGCGGCCATGCAGCAGTCGATTCTGAAGCGATACCGGGCCACGCACCCCGACGCGGCCAAGGAGCCGAAGGGCGTTTCCGCGGCGGAGGCGGTTGAGTTTTACGTTGTTCCGCGCGATGCGTGACCGACGTGAAGCGGTTCGCCGAAGGCCAGCGATTTGCGCGTTCTGTTTGACAAAAACGTCCCGTACCCCCTTCGGCGCTTTGTTTGTCAGATACATATTGCAGCCGAAACCGAATTCGGGCCCCTGACGGCTATCGATCTAACCTGACCGCAGGTGGACGCTCAGTCCTTTCAGAATCCCCGCCGTGGTTTACGGGGAACAGGCATTTCCAGGAACGAATAGCTCC
Source organism: Candidatus Sulfopaludibacter sp. SbA3 (assembly GCA_945900935.1). GTDB lineage: Bacteria > Acidobacteriota > Terriglobia > Bryobacterales > Bryobacteraceae. The sequence continues at coordinate 8,691 of CAMDKT010000040.1, forward strand.
CAGGAATCGCGGAGCTCACCCGTCCTGCAATCTCCCCTGCATATTCGCGCACAATGGGCCAGATATTCGATCCCAGCACCATCAGCGCGATTCTTCGGCCCTTCAGGTTCTGCTGATAGACAATGTTCTGATCCGCGGTTACCACGGCATCGAACTCCGCCGCCTCCGCCACCTCCACTCGATGCTCCCGCAAGAAACGCGCAACTCCAAAGGGCACGTTCTTATCGAGGAGTACGCGCAACCGGATGCAGCCTTTCCGCGTAGCTCACCAGCGCCTGCACAATCGCGGGCGCGATTCTGAATTGCTCGGCGATCTCATCAATTGAGACGCCGTATTCGTGGTTGGCCACAATGTCGCCGGCCGGCATGCGAGTGCCTTTGATCACCGGGCGTCCGCCAACCCGATTCGGGTCGACTTCCACTAAAGTGCATTCCGACCAGTCAACGTTCGTTCCGTCCATTGGTCTGCCCTCCGTCCCCAGTGTACGCGTCCCCTGCTCACCGCGCAAATCGGCAAGGACGCGCCAGTAGCCTTCTGATGCCGAAATCGCCTCGACGTCTTTCGCGTCCGCCGTCAGCCATTCTGCTTGCGTCTTTCACAGAGCGATCCCGCCTCTTAGATTTGCTGAGACAATAGCTTGAGCATGACAATCATCATCCGAGCCGCGATCATTCTCATTCTGACCTCGACCGCGATCCGTCCCTCGCCGCCACTGCTCATTGATGGCCACGTTCACATTACGAACCGCGTGTACTGGGAAAAAATCGATCCCTGGAAGCCACAGCCCATTGGTGATTGGGACTACGCCAGGGCTCGTCAGGGCGGCGTCAATGTAGTGATCGAGAACATTGCGCCGTACGGTTACAACTCCTACAACACCACCGTCAAGCAAACCGGGCGGCTGATCGAAACCTTTCATCGCGTCCTCGAAGCCAATAGCGCCCGGATGGAACTGGCTCTCACCGCGGCCGACGTACGCCGCATCGTCGCCAACGGAAAGCTGGCCGTCATCCTCGGCATTGAATCCGGTTTTGATCAGGAAGGCGACATCGACATTCTTCGATTGTGGCACCGGCTCGGTGTGCGCCTGATCCAATTCTCCAGCCAGGTTACGAACTCCTACGCCGATTCCTCTCTTCGCGGTGAACCCGAGTGGAATGGGATCAATGACCGGGGACGAATGTTGATCGCGGAGATGAACCGGCTCGGAATTATGATCGATATCACCCACGCGACCGACGCGGCTCAACGGCAGATCATTCAAGCCAGCAGGGCACCGGTCGTTGCCAGCCACGTTGGCATGCGCGCCGTCTGCGGCAATCCCACGAACATGCCGGACGATATTCTGCGCGCGTTGGCGGCCAAGGGCGGCGTGGTAGGAATTCACTCGAACGCCGCGGTGATCAGTCAAAGGTACTTCGACTGGACGCGCGCGCGGTCGGCCGGCGCCTATCTCTCCGGCCGGCCTGAACCCGCGCGGGCGGAGTTTCCCCTGCTCCGCTCCCCCAATCGTGATTTCGGGGAGTATATCGGCGCTCTGGATACTGAGATGGGCAGCCTTTGGCGGCGCTTGTTCGGGCAGCAGTGGCCCGGACCGGTGGAAGCCGAGGAGATTGTCCCGACGGAAGACGAATGGGCCGCGCACGTCGAGCACGCGGCCCGCATCGCCGGCCCGGCCCATGTCGCTATCGGGCTCGACTTGACGCACGGCCGAAGCACTCTGAAAAACTTTGACGCGCGCGGCTACTCGCGGCTCGCGGACGCGATCCGAAAACGCGGCCTGCCGGATATTATCCTCGGAGAGAATTGGCTGCGCGTCATGGAAGCGGCCAAGGCGAATCAGATAAACTAATCTGAACTAACCCTATGCCGCTTTCCGCGGGTGACAAACTCGGCCACTACGAAATCCTCGCGCAGATCGGCGCTGGAGGAATGGGCGAGGTTTACAAAGCCCGCGACACTCGCCTTGGCCGCGTTGTCGCAGTCAAGACCAGCAAGCTCCAGTTCACCGAGCGGTTCGACCGCGAGGCCCGCTCCATCGCCGCATTGAACCATCCCAACATTTGTACCCTCCACGACGTCGGCCCCAATTATCTGGTGATGGAGTTCGTGGAAGGAGCGCCCATCAAAGGCCCCCTGCCGCTCGACGAAGCCCTGCGCCTGGCCCGCCAAATCACCTCCGCGCTCGAAGCGGCCCACGAAAAACACATTATCCACCGCGACCTGAAACCGGGCAACATTATGGTCAAGCCCGACGGCTCGATCAAGGTCCTCGATTTCGGTCTTGCCAAGGTCGCCCCGCCGGTCCGAACCGATCTGTCCCCTGAGAACTCGCCGACGTTGACGATGGGTCCCAGTGAAGCCGGCCTCATCCTCGGCACCGCCGCCTACATGGCCCCGGAGCAGGCCAAAGCCATCGAAGTGGACAAGCGCGCCGACATCTGGTCGTTCGGCGTCGTTCTCTATGAATTGGTCACCGGCTCCCGCCCTTTTCACGGTAAGGACGTCCCGGAAATTCTGGCGTCGGTGATCAAGGAACAACCCGACTTCGAGCCTATCCCCTTTGCGATTCGGCGACTCATCCGCAAGTGCCTGGAGAAGGACCCTGCCCAACGCCTCCGCGACATCGGCGATGTGTGGGACCTGATCGATGAGCCGCCGCCCGCCAAGCACGCCAAAATCCCTTGGATCGGGGCCGCCGTTCTGGCCGCGGCGACTGCCGTTGCCCTCTGGTCCCCCTGGCGCTCGGCTCCGCCGGAGCCCGAAATCGCGCGGCTCCAACTTACGCTCACCGGTCGCAACGTGCCAATTGAGCTTTCTCCCGACGGCCGACTGCTCTCCTTCTCCGGGAGCCTTCTTAAACGGCGAGCAATATGGATTCGCGCGCTCGATTCCTCCGAAGCCCGCGCGCTGCAGGGAACGGAAGACATGCTGGCGAGTTGGTTCTGGTCCCCCGATAGCCGCTTCATCGCCTTCGGTCAGGATGGAAAGCTCAAGAAAATCGACGTGCGCAGCGGCGTTGTTTCCATCCTCGTGGACAAAAACCTGGCGCCGCGCGGCGGATCCTGGAGTGAAGCTGGAATCCTGATCATCGGCTCCGCCATGGGTATCCAACGGGTCAATTTGGCCGATGGCACGGTGACTCTGCTAACCCAGGTCGATAAGGCGACGGGAGCCGATCCTATCTATCCCCAGTTCCTCCCGGACGGACGCCACTTCGTTTACGTGGATCAGGCGGCTGGCTTTCAGCGCGCCGTCCTCGCCGTTGGATCCATTGACTTGCTACCCGCGCAGCAGCCCGCCCAAGCTTTGATCACTGCCCAAGGCGGGGCTTCCTTAGGTCGCGTTTATTTCGTTCCAGCCAGCGCCGCCGGACCAGCCAAACTGGTCTTTCGGCGGGACAACACCGTGCTCGCGCAAACCTTTGACCCCGTCAAACTTACGCTCTCCGGCGAGCCGGTCCCGATTTCCGAGGCCAACGTCGGCTATTTCAGCGCGGCACCCGGCGTACTGGCCTATTCAACCGCCACCGGCGCCGCAGGCAGCCAACTCACCGTTTACGAACGCGGCGGCAAGGAAGTCTCCAAGCTCGGCGCCCCTGTCTCGCAGTTCGGGGTTAATGTTTCCGCTGACGGCTCTCGTGTCGCGGTGCCACGGCAAACAACCACTCGTAATCTCTGGGCGCTCGAACTCAACCGTGACGCTTCTACCAAAGTGACATCGGATGAAGCCTTCGCCGACGGAGGAGTTTTTTCCCCTGATGGAAAGAGCCTCGTTTACGCCAGCCGCAGGAATTCCCAGGGAACCCATCTCTTTCGGCGGGCGGCAAACGGAACAGGCGAGGAGCAACCGTTGCTGAAAAACGCCGGATTTGCCCAGGATTGGTCGCGGGATGGAAAATTCATCCTCTACGCCACGAACAACTCCATGACCGACAAGACTGCCCCGAATTTGATGGTGTTGCCAATGGAAGGCGATAAACCCGGCAAGCCGTTTCCGTACCTCGCCGCGGCCGCCCGGGAAACACAAGGCAAGTTTTCGCCCGACGGAAACTGGGTGGCGTACGCTTCCGATGAATCGGGCGTCAACCAGATTTTCGTCAGCTCCTTTCCAGACCCCGCGAAGTCGAAAATTCCAATTGCCACCGGCAATCTCCCGCGCTGGGGCCGCGATGGAAAAGAGCTGTTCTTTTTCGCCCCCGACGACACGCTGATGTCGGTCGCTTTTAGCATCTCCGGCGGCGTCTTCAAGCCCGGCCCGCCTAAAGTGTTGTTCAAGGCCCAGCCGTATCACTCGGCGGGTACAGATACCTGGGGCACCGGCTGGGACACCGTTCCCGGCGGCCGATTCCTGATCAACGTTGCCGGGGATGCAGTCGAACAGCCGCCCGTCAGCGTCGTGCTGAATTGGCAGTCCGCCTTGAAACAATTGACGGCCCGCTAGTTGCCGTCGCGCAATATTTTCGGAGTCAGATCCAAATTCACTGCCTGAATTGGTCGCACGACCGTGAACTCGTTGGTAAAGAACTTCGTAACATCCTCGCCGCGCGTAGCCATCTCGGCTATCTCTTCCGCCGAAGGCATCAGTCTGGATTTGTTCTGCATAGTTTGAGTTCGTCAGTGGCTGCGAAAATCGCGCGATAGGCCCCCGAACCGTTACTGCCGCGGCCCAATCCGCGGGAACGCCACCGTCGCGTTTTTCCAAAACTTCGCGTCCGTCGGACGGACTTCAGGATCTGCTTCAATGGCACTCCTGACGTCTTCGTCGCTCAACGTCCAAAGGCGCTCCCAATCCGTGGCGGCACGCTTGTCCGGGACCGAAACTGCATCCTGCTTTTTCATACCGCCTAACATCCCCCGCGCTTATCCGCCATCTTCCGCCGCAGCGCCGCCATCAGCCGTTCCGATACATCCTGCGGCACCGCCTGCGGCTCAGCGCCCTTATACACCCGCATCGTCTTCTGCGTCGTGTCAACCACCACCCAGCAGTTCGGGCACTCATTGATATGACTCTGCAACTGACTACGCTCTTCCGCGCTCGTCTCTTCATCGAGATAGGCGTTCAGCTCTGTTAGAAATTGTTTACAGGAAAGCAAAAGCGTCATCTCCCTTCCGCTTGAATTGCTTCGTTAACCGCTCGCGTAACTGCAAACGCGCCCGTAACAGCCGGCTCTTAACCGCTGGCACGGATAGCTCCAACGCCTCAGCCGTCTCCTCGGTGGATAACTCTTCCACGTCCCGTAACTGGAAGACAGAACGAAACGTAGGTTTCAAACTCTGTATCGCATCATCGAGTAACTTCCGCATCTCTTCCTGCGAGTAAGTCTGCTCCGGATTTCCATCCCACACAGCTATCTCCCGAGTTACCGATTCCTCGCCCAGCTCGATCTCTTCATCGAGCGAAACCATCTTATCGCCGCGCCGTTTCCGCAGCTTCATCAACGCTTCATTCACCGCAATCCGAACGATCCACGTATAAAACTTCGAGTCGCCGTGAAACTTACCCAAATTCGTGTACGCCTTCAAAAACGCGTCCTGCAGCACATCCTCGGCGTCTTCGGCGTTCTGAGTAATGTTCCGCGCCAGCCGGTAAATCTTCCGCTGATACTGCTCAACCAGCCCCGCGAACGCGGCATCGTCCCCGCCGCGCGCCCGCTCTACCAAGGCCGCTTCGTCGAAAACAACACTGCCGTTGCTCGCTTGCATTCCAGTCTCTCGACTACTATACCAGCCGCCCGGCGGGGGCATCGAAATCCCCCCATTCCCGTGGGCTGCCGCAGCGAACATCATATACTGGTTGATGAGCCGAACGGTAGTAAAGATTCACTCGCCGCCCGCCTTTTCAACACTATGAGCAGTTTTTCCATCACCCTGCCCGACGGCAGCCAAAAGTCCGCCGCCCCCGGTGAACGTCCCCTCGACGTCGCCCTGGCCATCTCGCCCCGCCTTGCCGACGCCGCCATCGTCGCCCGTGTCAACGGCGCTCTCTGGGATCTCACCCGCCCCTTCGACGGCGACGCCACCCTCGAAATTCTCACCGCCAAGAACCCCGAAGCCCTAGAAGTCTACCGGCACTCCACCGCCCATCTTCTGGCCCTCGCCGTTCTCGAACTGTACCCCGAAACCCAACTCGGCATCGGCCCCCCCATCGACACCGGCTTCTACTACGACTTTGACCGTCCCGTCCCCTTCACCCCCGGCGACCTCGAAAAGATCGAGGCCAAAATGTGGGAAATTCAAGCCCGCGATCTCCCCTTTGAGCGCGTCTTAACCCGCAAAGACGAAGGCCTCGTCAAATACGGCGACATGTGGATGAAGGCCGAACTCATCCAGGAACGCGCTGACGAAATCTTCTCCGAATATACCCTCGGCCCCGGCTTCATCGACTTCTGCCGCGGCCCCCACGTCCCCTCCACCAAAAAACTCAAAGCCTTCAAACTCCTCTCCATCGCCGGCGCGTATTGGAAAGGCGATGAAAAACGCAAACAGCTCCAGCGCATCTACGGCACCGCCTTCTTCACCAAAAAAGAGCAGGACGAACACCTCGCCCGCATCGAGGAAGCCAAGCGCCGCGACCACCGTAAAATCGGCGCCGAACTCGATCTTTTCTCCATCCAGGAACTCGCCGGCCCCGGCCTCGTTTTCTTCCATCCCAAGGGCGGTATCATCCGCAAGACCCTCGAAGATTGGATGCGCGAAGCCTATCTCCAGCGCGGCTATTCGTTGGTCTACACCCCGCACGTCGCCCGCGTCGATCTCTGGAAAACCTCCGGCCACTTCGGCTTCTACAAAGAAAACATGTTCACCGTCATGGCCCTGGATGACGCCGAATATCAGTTGAAGCCCATGAACTGCCCGTGCCACATCCTGGTCTACGCCCGCAAACCCCACTCCTACCGCGATCTCCCGCAGCGGCTCGGCGAACTCGGCACCGTTTACCGCTATGAGCGCTCCGGCACCATGCACGGCCTCATGCGGGTTCGCGGCTTTACCCAGGACGACGCCCACATCTTCTGCACCCCCGAACAAATCGAGGACGAAATCGTCAGTTGCCTCGAGTTCGCCCAGGATACGCTCAAAACATTTGGCTTCGAGAAGTACAAAGCCGAAATCTCCACTTGGGACGGCGGCGCCAGCGGCAAATACGACGGCGCGCCCGAACAATGGCAGCTTGCCGAAAACGCGCTCCGCCGCGCCGTCGAAAAGCTCGGCATTGAAGCCACCGTTGTCACCGACGAAGCCGCCTTCTACGGCCCCAAAATCGATATGAAGCTCGTCGACGCCATTGGCCGCCTTTGGCAGCTTTCGACCGTCCAATTCGACTTCACACTCCCCCGCCGCTTCGAGTTGGAATACATCGGCGAAGACGGCAAAAAACACCAGCCGCTGATGGTTCATCGCGCGCTCTTCGGCTCCATCGAACGATTCTTCGGCATTCTCATCGAACACTACGCCGGTGCCTTCCCGGTCTGGCTCAGCCCCGTACAGGTGGCCGTCATGCCCATCACCGATAAGCAGCTTGACTACGCCCGCCAGGTGGCAAAGGAGCTAGAATCCGATGGCGTTCGCGTCTATCTCGACGACCGCAACGAAAAGGTCAACCTCAAAATCCGCGACGCTCAGTTGCAGAAAATTCCTTACATGCTCGTCTGCGGCGGCCGCGAAGCGGAGCAGGGAACTGTCTCCGTGCGGCATCGCAAACACGCCGACCAGGGCGTGAAGCCATTGGCCGAATTCCGCGATCAGATCAAACAGTTGATCGCTACGCGTGCTAATAACGATTAGCGCCATCGTTTTCTGCCTGCTCTTGCTGGGCTCCTGGGTCTATTGCGTCCTCACGGTTCTCGCCGCCAGACGCTATCTGGCCCAGCCCCTCCCCGCGGCTTCCAACCACGAGCCCATCTCAATTCTGAAACCCCTCTCCGGCCTCGACGAAGGCCTGGAGCAGAACCTGCGCAGCTTCTTCACACAGGACTACGTCGCTTTCGAAATTCTCTTCGCCATGCGCACCGAAGCCGACCCGGCCTACGCGCTCGTCCAACGGCTGCAAGCCGAATTTCCGCAAATTCCAACCAAACTCATCCTCACCGGAGAGCCCCCTTGGCCCAACGCCAAATGCTGGAGCCTGCATCAAATGCAGCGGCAAGCGGCCCACAGCCTCCTCGTCATGAGCGACAGCGACATTCGCGTCGATAACCGCCTTCTCAAAACACTGGCCCGCGAGTTCGCCGACCCCCATCTCGCCGTGACGACATGCCCGTACCGCGCCGTTCCCGGCCCGTCATTCTGGTCGAAGCTCGAAGCCATCGGCATGAACACGGAGTTCCTGGGCGGCGTACTGGTCGCCCGAATGCTGGACGGCATGAAGTTCGCCGTCGGCCCAACAATTGCCGCTAGAAAATCGGCGATCGAAGCCGTCGGCGGCTGGCCGTGTCTAAAAGAGTTCCTCGCCGAAGATTTCGTCCTCGGTAACGAAGCGGCAGCCAAAGGCCTCGGCGTGGCCTTATCGTCGTACGTGGTCGAGCACCGCATCGGCACCCAGGCATTTGCGAAGAACGCGAAGCATCGTCTCCGCTGGTGCCGATCGACTCGCCGTTCCCGGCCAGCCGGTTACGCCGGTCAGTTGTTTACGAATCCGATACCCATCGCGCTCGCCCTGTTCGCCATCGTGCCCGCCAGTTGGCCGGCGCTGGTACTCACTGCCATCCTTCGCTTGACTGCGGCCCACGTGACTGCTGGGTTAGTCCTTTCGGACCCCCTCACCAAGCGCGAATGGCCACTGAGTTTCCTCCAGGATCTACTCAGCTTCGGATTCTGGGCCGCTGGATTCTTCGGCAACAAA
>CAMDKT010000041.1 GCA_945900935.1 Candidatus Sulfopaludibacter sp. SbA3
CATCGGGACGCGAGGCAAAAGCCGAAGGAATTGATCGCGGCGCTGGGGATTAAGAAGGGCATGCGCGTGGCCGATATCGGGACCGGGCCCGGCTATCTGGTGCCGCATTTGTGCCTGGCTGTGACAGGCAGCGGGGCGGTGTACGCGGAGGATATTTTCCCCGATTTTTTGGCCGCCGCAAAGGAGCGGGCCGGAAACAACGAATGCGGCCACGCGTTCTTTATTCTTGGCGATGCGAAGTCGCCGAAACTGGAAGCGAACTCGGTTGACATGGCGCTGGTGCTGGATGCGTATCACCATTTCGACTATCCGGAATCGATGCTGGCGGGGATTCGATTGGCGCTGCGGGCTGGCGGGCGATTGGCGATTGTCGATTACTACAAGCGGCGGGGGGCGATGTCGAATGCGAACCCGGATTTTGCGATTGGGCATGTGCGATTGGACGATGCGGGAGTGGTGAAGGAAGTGGAGTCGAACGGGTTTAGGCTCGTGTCGAACACGCCGTTTTTGCCCGGCAGCCAGTACTTGGCCGTGTTTGAAAAGAAGTGATGTGTTACCCTTCTAGTTGACCCGCTCAAATCTCGCGGAGAGGTGGCTGAGTGGTCGAAAGCAGCGGTTTGCTAAACCGTCGTACGGGGAAACTTGTACCGAGGGTTCGAATCCCTCCCTCTCCGCCAACTTCTTCTGAAGCAGCAGCTTGGCGCACTCAGTAGAATGCGAGCCAAGCGAGTTAATCGGATACTATTGCTACCCGGTGATTTAACTCTGTAGAATCGGAGTTATGCAACGCGACATGAATCTCGTCCGCAAGATTCTTCTTGCCCTTGAGACTTCAGCGCACGGCCACGCGCCGCTGGGAATGGAGATCGAGGGATATTCGGAGGAACAGATTGGATACCACGTCCATTTGCTCGGGCAAGCGAAGCTGTTGACTGTTGAAGTCACGACGGGCTGGGGTAGCCAATCGCCTAAGGCGATTCCCACGAGCATTACTTGGGAGGGTCACGAATTCCTCGACTCTGCCAGGGACGAGACGATATGGTCCAAAGCAATGAAGAAGGCCGGTGATGTCGGCGGCCCACTCTCGCTCACGGTCCTAAAGTCCGTGCTGGACTCTCTTCTTAAAGGTCAATTGGGCCTTTGATTCGGGGCGCGGACTTTCCAAAGGTATGGACTCGGATGCAATCGCCAACCGTCATAACGATGTCTAACGACGCTTTCGCCGCGTGGAATCGGGCGAGTGGTACGGCCCCGGCGCAAGACTTCCTGTATTCGCTTCTCTTTCGCCGTTAGCGGCGAACGGGTTGCGCGTTCTCCACTGAAAAAGGGAGGGCACAGGTTGCCGCTAGAAGGCTTGGCCATGCGTAAGATCAAGGAGCTTCGGCGAAAGCGGGTGAAGTGCCGTGTGGCGTGGCTGCGCGCGGGGTTAGTGCTGCGCTGGAATTTGCCTGAAATCCAGCGTTTGATGTCTTCCTCCGCGGCTGCGATGGTGACTGTGTGATTGAGCACCGAGTGGCCGATCATCTTGGAGACATAGGCGAGTTCATAAGGGCAGAAGCCCGTCGTTGTCCGTACTTCTGAAGAACTGCCGAAGCCACGGGACGAAGAGCGTTGGGCCTTCGGCATTTTCAAGGGGAAAATCGGCGGCGGGCTGGGGGAGCAGCACGTCGTAAGTTCCGCCTTTGATTCCGGCGATGGCGAGATCGTCCGGCATAAGCGGATGACGGTGGCGGGGATCGAAGGGGATGTCCGCGAGCACATCGTACTCCTCATCCTGAGCTTCAAACTCAGCGATGGACGCCGCCAATTTCGCTTCCGTTTCTTCGCCGGAATTCCCCTCGGCCAGTAGAGAGCGGCGCCAGGCTTCGATGCTGGTCTCCCAGGCGCGGCGGGGCGGATAGAAGGGAGGCTGGGGTTTGAAAAGAGATGCCGGGTCGAAGGCGAAAACGACCAGGCCGGGAAGGGCGACTTCACCGACGTGCAGCCACCAGGCGTGAAGGGAGTACGGGAGCTTGCCGCGAAGCTGTTTTTCCAGCGCTTTGAGAGTATCGGCCATGCGTTTTGGAGGCGGGCGAAAAGGGCCGCCGAGCGTTTGTATATTGCAGCGGGCGCGGCGCATGGTTTCCATGGCGACGGCGCGGGCGTCATCCCGGATTTTACGAGCCAGTACATCTTCGCCCAGTGCGTTGAGTTCGGCCCAGACAGTTTCGTACTCGCCCAGTTGGTAGCGCTCGAGATACGTCATTTATTCCGCCTGGCTCAAGGCGTAAACGGCGAAGGAGGCGAGCCAGTGTTCCCCGCCGTAGTTGCCGGCGGTGACATGGGGGATCGCTGTTTCCAGGAGTCGTTTGGCGGCGACACGCAGGTTCTGGCCGCGGTTCGGCAAGGATTTGGCGATGCCATACAGGCACCAGGCACGGCTGAGATAGAGGCCGTCGAGATGGACGATCTGGTAGTCGCCGCGGTCGGAAACCTCGGGGGCTTTGAGGAGATTAGCGAGACCGGCGGGCGAGATGTATTTGCCGAACCATTTCGCGAATTCGGCGGGTGACAGGACGCGGCGCATTAGGTCGGCCACTTCGAGGCTTGGTGAGAGGAAGTCGGTGCCGTCGGGCTCCTGAATGGCGGCGACGGCGGTGGATTTCAGGTAATAGTCTCTGCCGCGCTGGACTATTTGTCTTTCGAATACGGGATCCTTGGCGGAACGAGCCCAATCGAGCGCGAAGACGAGACCGAACGCGGTGTTGGGATGGACGCCGGTGCGGTTGGGATAGGTTTGTTTGGGGAGATAGGCGGACCAGAGTTCAACGATGAGTCTGGTCAGCGGTTGGATGTTTTGGGCCCATTGGCGGCCTTGCGGATCGTCCCAGCCGCGGAGTTCTTCATCGAGTTTGAGCAGCCAGGCCCAGCCATAGGTGCGTTCGAAGGTTTTGGCAAGCTTGTAGTTTTGGAAGTATTTCACTTCGCCCTCCAGGGCTTGCGGCTGGAAGCTCGAGTTCAGTATCCGGCGGATTTCGGCTTCCTTGGCCAGACCTTTTCCAGTTTTCAACAGGCGGACGAGCATCCAGTGGCCGTGGACGCTGGAGTGCCAATCGAAGCAGCCGTAGAACGACGGGTGGAGTTGGCGCGGCGTAAGGCGGGCATCGCCTTCGGCTTCGATGGTGTGGGCGGTTTTGTTGGGGTATTCCTGCTGGATGCAATGAAGCGGAAGTTCGGCGAGGCGGGAGGCGATATCGGGCGTGAGCATTTGGGCGAGTAAGAGGATGGAGTGCATAAGCAGTTGGCCCTAAATCACAGGCGGGCGATCAAGCCCACGCGCCGTTTCAAAAGCATGCGCGATCTGCAATACGCCCCAATCATCCTGCGGGCGGCCGACGATTTGCAAGCCAACCGGAAGGCCATCGGGGGTAAAGCCGCAGGGGACGCTGATGGCGGGGCAAGCGGTAACGGTAATGAAGTAACAGGATCGCATCCAGTCGATATAGCTGCCCATTTTTATGCCCTCAATTTCGGTAACGTAGGGCTGGTTGACGTCGAACGCGGGGACCTGTGTCGTCGGCAGCACAAAATAGTCGTGCCTGCCGAAGAACTCGCCAACACGAATGTGGAGGAGCGCGCGGGCGGCCTCGGCTTTGGCGATGTCGGCGGTGGTCAGGCGCGCGCCGCGGTCCACCTCTTCCAGCACCGTGGCTTTGATCTGGCTCCGGTGTTTGGCTGCCTTATCGGCGTGCTGCTGATAGAAGCTGAGGGCGCGGAATGTCTTAAAGATTTCGTCGGCCCCGGTCAAGTCTGGTTCCGCGTCGGCGACCACACAGCCGAGCTGCGAGAACAGTTGGCGCTGGGACGCGAACACGGACTGGATATCCCGGTGGAAGGGGAGTCCGAGTAAATTGGCTGACCAGGCAATTTTGATGCCTTTTACATTGCGCGTTAAGGGCTGAGCGAAACGGGCGCCGGGCTCTGAAAGGCTCAATGGGTATCGAGGGTCCGGACCGGCGATGGCCGACAGCAGGAGTGCCGTATCGGCAACATTGCGCGCCATCGGGCCGGACGTGCTCAAAGGATTCCAATTCGCCGCCGACGGCACACGACCCGGCGAGGGCCGGAAGCCGACGATACCGCAGAACGCGGCGGGGTTTCGAAGGGAACCGCCAGTGTCGCTGCCATCGGCGATTGGGAGCATCCGGGCAGCCAGCGCGACCGCGGCGCCGCCGGAAGAGCCACCGCAGGTCTTGGTTAAATCGTAAGGGTTCTTGGTTGCCCCGAAGACGGCGTTGAACGTTTGCGAACCGGCGCCGAATTCGGGGGTGTTTGTTTTCCCGAGAGTGACGGCCCCGGCGTTCCTGATTCGTTCCACGATCAGCGCGTCGCTCGTTGGGATGTGGTCTTTGAAAATGGGCGAGCCGTACGTAGTGCGAATGCCTTTCGTGTCCCGGAGATCTTTGTGGGCGATGGGGAGGCCATGGAGAGGACCGAGAAATTGATTCTTAGCCGCCGCTTCGTCGGCCCGAAGCGCTGTCTGCCTGGCTTGATCAACCACAAGGGTGACAATGGCATTCACCTTGGGATTCACCTTTTCGATTTGGCGGAGATGGGCTTCGAGGAGTTCCCGGGCGCTCAAATCCTTCTTGCGCAGACGGCGCGCGAGTTCGGTGGCGGAGAGGAAACAGAGTTCTTCGCGCTTGACTTGGGCCTGCGCGGCGGCGGTGAGAAGTAGAGCGGTTCGGCGGGTCATAAATTAGGGGTCACCGTGAATGGCCCAGTATGCCGTAGTCTGGACAATCCGGTCAAGGATTTCGCGACCGCGGACAGAGAGGGCGAGCCACTAGGGCGCGACGCCGATGTCAGGCCTATGATTGGCGAGGTGTTCGATTTGGAACTGAGGGGCGGCCAGGGCGAGGACGAGGACGATCATATAGCGATTCTATACGGATCGACGGCGGCTAAGAGGGCTTCCCTGAAGCGCTGTGATATCCTGAATTTGAACGTAACCGCACGGGAGGTCGCTCCATTACATGCCGATAGGAACACAGGAGATGGTGGTCATATTTCTCCTGGCATTACTGATCTTTGGCCCCAAGAAGCTACCGGAGCTGGGCAAGACAGTGGCCAAAGCTATGGGCGAATTCCGTCGAGCGTCGTCGGAATTGAAATCGACGTGGGATCACGAGATGCAGCAGATTGAGAAGGAGACAGCTCCCATCAAGCAAGCGGCGGAAGAATACCACGATAAGATCAACAATTACGATGATTCCTCTTATTACGACTACGGAGCTTACGACTCCGGCACGTCGGAACCGACGGCAACCCCCTCCACAACTGTAGGCGTACCCGCAATTCAGGGCGCTGAACAAACGACCGTGACGGCAGACGCGACGAACCCGGCCCCAGCGCCGGCCGATGCGGCGGCTGTGACGGCGCAGGCTCCCGAAGGAACGGTGGCGCAGGGCACAGCCCCCGCAGACACTGCGAAACCGGTCGCCGGTTGATTGGGTAGGTTTTATGTCCGTCCCGGAAGATAAGAACAGGGAGACCCCTGTAGAGAACACGCATGTCCCGGCAAACGGGGAGCCACAAGCTTCTTCCGGGGCGGATTCTGTTCATACCAGCTATGAACAAACAACTGACCACGACTACGACGCGCACTATCACAGCGACGAGTCCCATTCTGACGATCCCTATACAGGGCAGTCTTATGGCGTAGCCACAACCGGCGGGGAGTCGACCGCGGTAGTGCCTGTGACGTCTTCGAATGGCGGCGGGGGAATCAATCCGCCCGCGGCCAAGGAAGAAGAAGACGAAGAGGACGGCGACGGGATGCTGCGAATGAGCTTCCTGGAGCATCTGGAAGAACTTCGGAAACGTATCGTCTCGATACTGATAGGGGTTGGAATTGCGTTTGCGGGCGCGCTGGTTTTCGCCCCGGAGATGTGGAGAGCGGTCAGTGAACCGGCTGCGATTGCGTTAAAGGCCTTGGGCTATGCGCCGACATTAAAGCAACTTTCGCCGATGGACGCCTTCCAGGTTATTTACATGAAGTTGCCGCTGTTGGCGGCTATCTTTTTGAGTTCCCCGTGGGTGTTGTGGCAGGTGTGGTCGTTCATAGCCCCCGGGTTGTACAAAAAAGAGAGGCGGTTCGCCGGCCCGGTGGTCCTCAGCACTGCCGGCTTGTTCGTTCTCGGCGGACTGTTTGCGTATTTCGTGGCGTTCCGTTTCGGCCTCGAATTCCTCCTCGGGATCGGCCGCGACGTCAACGTGGAACCGGCGATTAACATGGTCGATTATTTCGACCTGTTCGTGAACGTGACTCTTGGCATCGGCATCGTATTCGAGCTGCCCATCATCATTTTCTTCATGGCGCTGTTGCGGATTGTGACCGCTAAATTCCTGATCGCCAATTCCCGCTACGCGATTCTCATCATTGTCATCCTGGCCGCAATTATCACGCCGACACCGGACGTATTCAACCTGATGCTGTTCTCGGTGCCGATGGTGATTCTGTACTTCGTCGGCGTCTTTGCGGCGTATTTACTGGAATTGCGCCGGGATGAAAAAAGCTTCCCCTGGCTGTCGGTATTGGTAATACTGCTGGCCGTGGCGGGTGTCGCCGGCGGAATCGTTTGGGCAGTGGTGGCGAATTATGGGTACAAAACTGTACCGTACTGGCCGTTTATCCTTCGCTAGCGAAAACAGCAAAATCGGTACTTTTGGGCTGTACCATTCGGAACGGGATTCAGCTATTCTAATTGTGAAATCCTCACTATATGGGTACCGCGGCAATTTCAGCTGGGGGCACTGGTTTGTTTACCGGAGCGCCCCCCCATGGACCTGCAGAAGGCCATTCGCGAACTTTACGACGAAAAAGAACGAATTGACGGGGTTATCGCCTCGCTGGAGCAGCACCTTCGAACCAACGGGTCCGGAGCGCCAAAGCGAAAACGCGGACGCAAATCCATGGGTCCCCTGGAGCGCCTGGAAGTGTCCGAGCGAATGCGCGGCTACTGGGCGGCGCGGCGAATGGATGGAACCAGCCCTATTTCTTAAAAAACCAGAGCCAGAAATACTGCTCCCCCGCTCCATGCCGGTAACGGGGTTCAAAACCGCAGCGATTCGCCATCCCGACGGCTTCGTCATCGGAGTAGGAGACGCCCAGCCATGTATCGTCTTCGGCGCTCTTGAACGTGGTATCGCCCTGGACTTGAAATTTGAAGAGTCCGCCAGGACGGAGGAGCCGCGAAACTTCGCGCACGTAATTTTCGATGACGTCGCGGCTGGGGATGTGCTGGAAAACGATCGTGGAAAAGGCGAAATCGAAGTTTTCGCCTGGAATGATGGAGAGGTCCATCCCGTTGTTTTGATACACGTGAGCGTGGGGATGGCCTTCCAAAGCGCGTTTCGCGCGGTCGGCCATTTCCCCGGAAACGTCCACCGCGTGGACTTCGCCAAACAAGTTGGCGAGCGCCCTCGTCACCCGCCCGGCGCCGCATCCGATCTCCAGGACCTTCATCTGCTTGGGCTCCCGGCCCTGGCAAATGTTGGTCATATCGGTAAGAATTTCTTCGGCGACCGTCCGCTCACCGGTGGCGAAGAAGGCTTCGTCGGTCCACGATTCGGTGGCGGTGTTGACGTAGTAGCGGGCGTTCTCGCGGGCGCGGGCATCCCAGTCCGCGCGCATCTTGTCGAGAGTGTTTTGCAATGAAGGCTCCTGCATGAGTTCCGTGGGCGAAACTCTATTTTACCTGTTCTTGCTGCTATACTGAAGATTAGTCAGTGGGCGGCTAGCTCAGTTGGGAGAGCACCACGTTCGCAACGTGGGGGTCGTGGGTTCGAACCCCATGCCGTCCACCAAATTCTCCCCTTACGCGGCGATAACTGGAAGGCTAATGGTCCTCTCCGATGTTGATATCCGGCGATACATCGCCGAGGGTAAGATTCAGATAGTTCCGCCGCTTCCCGATGATCATTTTGGGAGCTGTTCCGTCGATTTCCGCCTGGGAAATGAGTTCAGCG
Organism: Candidatus Sulfopaludibacter sp. SbA3; assembly: GCA_945900935.1. Taxonomy (GTDB): domain Bacteria; phylum Acidobacteriota; class Terriglobia; order Bryobacterales; family Bryobacteraceae. Next base: position 8,011 of record CAMDKT010000041.1, read on the forward strand.
TTTTTGAACACAGCCGGTTTCCATTCATAGACCCGCGTGATAAATTCGCTATCCAGGGAATGATGCGGACGATCATCGTCGATGACGGCGAGCCATTTATTCTCCAACCGCGCGATTTCGGACTGGCGATCACAATCGAATCGCTCGACTTGGCCGACGATGTGCTGGGGCGACTGGAAGGCCGGTCGAGCCTCGGTCGAATCGGCATCATCGTCCACGGCACCGCCGGGCTGTTCGATCCCGGTTGGACCGGGAAAGCGACACTGGAACTCTCGAACCTCGGGCGTGTGGCCGTCGCGCTGTATCCCGGCATGCGGATTTGCTCGTTCACGTTTGAGCCGTTGAGCACCTCGTCGTCGATGCCCTACCGGAATAAGCCGGGCAACAAGTATGCCGGGCAGACCAGTCCGTTGGCCTCGCGGCTCTCCGGCGAAGTCAGCCTGCTAAAATAAGCCCGTATGCTTCGGCACTCGCTGGCAACGCTGGCTTACCGCCTGGGTCGCGCGCTCGATGGCGCGCCCGCGGATTTCGGCGCTTTTCGCGCTGGAGAAAGCGTGCGAACTCCTGTCGAGATTCTGGCGCACATGGGCGACCTAATGGACTGGGCCGCGGGTTTGACCGAGGGCGTCCATCAATGGAACGCTTCGACGCCCCTGCCCTGGGATGCCGAAATCGCCCGTTTCCATGCGGCGTTGCAAAAACTAGACACACGTCTGGCGGCCGGGCCGCTTTCCTGTGACGAAAAGCGGCTGTTTCAGGGGCCAATCGCCGATGCCTTGACGCATACCGGGCAAATCGCGCTACTGCGGAGGATGCATGGAACGCCGGTGAAGCCTAAGAACTACTTCAAGGCGGAGATTTGAATCTGTTTCGAATCGCGCTTGCCAACCTCTAACTCCCTTCGAGTTCTGAGGAGTCGATCCCGTTGGCCGAAAAAGCAGTCGCGCAGGCTTCCATTCAGGGTGCCCGCCGATCCGGAATTCCTTGATAGGGCCTGGCCCACGATTGCGGCGGCGAAGGCGAAGGCGAATTGCGCGGTCGTGCTGGGTACCGAGCGCGTCGTCAACGATGCGCTTCTCTTTTCCGCTTAAGTTATCGCCCAGAGTGGAACCATCGCCGGGTTCCAGGACAAAGTGCAACTCGACCCCTCTGACGAGGGAACCTATTCTCCCGGCGTCGGCCGGAGCCTATTCCAAATCGGAGAACAGCAATTCGGAGTCGCCATTTGCCAGGAAGGCTGGCGTCATCCGGAGACGGTCCGCTGGGAGGCGAGCCGCGGCGCGCACATTGTGTTCCACCCGCATTTTCACGGCGTGGAACCCGGCGGCTACCGGCCTTCGAGCTTCCCCGATCCGGCGAACTCGTTCCATGAGAAAACTGCCTTGTGCCGAAGCCCCCGGCCTGCTGGCCGCGCGGTGCAAATACGGAACGGAGATCACGATGACTCAGTCCAAATTCAAATCTGTGGACGAGTATATTGCGGCGCACCCGCTGGAGGCAAGCATTTGATCCGACGCATTGTGCTGTTCCGCGCGAAGGCGTGACATTAGGACCATTGCCGGCCGGTTCAAAGCCTCAAGTTAAAGTTCGATTGCCTCCTGGCTATCGCCAAGACATGCGATAGCCGTAGCCCCTTGCTATCGCACCGCCCACCGCCGATGCCCGCAAGCGTTACTCTTAAAGGACAGGTTTGCGAACACTCATGAGGTTTGTTGTCCCAGAAGTAGAAGGGCGCGGAAAGCCTGCCGTTGGCGCTGATGAACTGGACGCTGTGCTTGTGGACGAACGGGCTCGCCCCCGATGACGACAACGTCGGGGTTTGTGGGCATTTCGTGATTATTGCTGGGATTTCGATGGGCAGGCCGCACACCCCTGCTGTATGGTCATGAGGGCATTGAGGCCCCTGGGCGCCGCCCGTGCGCCAACCGCGCCAGGCTCGCCTCCCGTCTTCCTTCCGTCTGGTACCATGAGACATATGCAACTCACGATACGTTTGCTTCGTGAAACGGATGGGCGATGGATCGCCGACATTTCCGAGTTGCCGGGTGTTACGGTGTACGGTACGACTCCGCAAGAAGCGACGCTAAAAGCCAAGGCCCTCGCGCTCCGTGTGATTGCCGAAGAGATCGAACACGGCGAATGGCAACCCGACGGCGATTCACTGCACTTTTCCATCGCCGCATGAGCGAGTGGGCCGCAACGAAGTCCCGCCGTGTGCTTGCCGCGCTTCAGCGGATCGGATGGCGAATCGCCCGCACGTCCGGCGCTCACCGAACACTGCGGCGTCAGGGATGGCCTCAGTACCGTTTTGCCTACCACGACAAAGAGGAACTCGGTCCGGTGATTCTGTCCGAGATTGCCAAACATACCGGGTTGCGTCCGAAGGATTTGTAGCGCGTGCCCAGCAGGCAGTCCGCGAGTGCGGCGGTAAGGCCGGATTGGATCCATAGCCACGTGATGAACACCTTCCCGCCGACCGGTAGTGGGCTACTTCGCATACAACTTCATAAAGATCCACCCTACCCTCCGCGTCACGGACCGGCTTTGGGAGGTAAGTGGCTTGGTCGCCCTATGGGAAGCTGACGAGCGTGCAGGGATCTCAAGAGCAACCTCTCGCCCCTTCTGCTCAGCACTCGCACGCGGAGTATCAACGACGTATTGACACCCAACGCCAAATCTTTGGAAGTGGCCGCAAGATCTGGTCGTGACCACATCGGCGTTTTTATTGCGATCAGGGTGATCCAGTTTATCAAGGGATCAGCTTCGCCGGGCTGGCCTCGGTATTCAAAGGAGTCCACTTCCCGCCCGCGAACTCCACTTGACAGAGGGGCCATGGTTGTAAAAGACTCATGGATTGATGTACAAATCCATTCTCATTCTCTCCGCGGTCGCTGTAAGCCTTTTTGCCGGGGTCGGCGATGAGCACTTCAACATCCCGCTTTGGGAGTCCGGAAAGGTCCCGATGGCGACCGGCAATGGCCCGCTGGACGCGCCGTTCCTCACCGTCTTTCTCCCGCCGGAAAACAAGCGAAACGGCACGTCGGTAATCATCGCTCCCGGCGGAAGCAACATCATGCTGATGTACGGTGTGGAAGGACTTGAGGTCGCTGAGCGTTTCAATGATTGGGGCACCACCGCGTTCGTACTGACGTATCGTCTTTCGCCGTCCTACGGGGAGGCCGCCCGCGTATTGGACGGCAACCGCGCCATGCGCCTGGTCCGCTCCCGCGCCAAGGAGTTTAAGCTCGACCCGAACAAGATCGTCTTCGGCGGGTTTTCCGCTGGGTCCGCGATGGCTCGCTCGGTCGCCTCCGCTTCCGGCCCTGGGGACGCTGACGCGGCCGACCCCGTTGATCGCCTGGACTCCAAGCCCAACTTCTTGCTCATGGTCTACTCCGCCGGACGCGCCGCTCCGGGCGAAAAGCTGAAGGAGTTCCCGCCCACCTTTTTGCTCGCCGCCGCGCATGACACGGGCGCCGCGAATGGCTCCGCTCAACTTTTTCTGGACATGAACCGAGCCGGAGGCGTAGCGGAAATTCACATTTATCAGAAGGGCCGGCACGGCTTCGGCGCCTCCGCCACGAGTCCGGAATTTTCACCATGGATGGATGCGTTTAAGCACTTCCTCAAGGTCGGCGGTTTCTTCGGAGGCGCTAAGTAATCATGCGGACTTTATTGCTACTTGCCGCAGCGGGCGTGTTCGCCGCCGAAGCCCCTAAAATCGTCAACGAAGGCTATGGCGACTTTCTGCTGGTCCCGGCCGGCACATTCAAAATGGGCGACAATTTCGGCGACGGCGAATCCCGCGAGCGACCGGTCCATCCAGTTACATTGGACGCCTTCTACATCGGCAAATTCGAGGTCACCAATGCCGATTGGAAGAAATTCCAGGGCGACCCTGGCTACGACGATCCGAAGATCTGGCCTGGGGGCCGGCCGGTTCCCAGGGAGCAGAGTCCGTATTGGAAGCAGGCGAATAATCATGGCGGCGGGACCCCCAATAGCGATAATTATCCGGTGCTTGGGGTGAACTGGGATGCGGCCGCGGCTTATTGCAATTGGCTCAGCCTGAAGACCGGCAAGAAATACCGCCTGCCGACGGAAGCCGAGTGGGAGAAGGCCGCAAGAGGCACCGATCAGCGCCGTTTCCCGTGGGGGAACGCGATCGACCCTTCCTACGCCAACTACATTGGCTCGCAGCCGCTCGACACAGGCCAAATCGCGGGTTATTACGATGGCAGCAAACGTGGAGATTTCCAAACGAAGAACGGCGCTTCTCCATATGGCGTCATGGATATGGGCGGCAACGTGATGGAGTGGTGCCAGGATTGGTACAGCCGCTCGTACTACGAAGTTTCGCCGAAGAAGAATCCGAAGGGTCCGGAGAAGGGCGCTTATCGCGTTCTTCGCGGGGGGTCGTTCTTCGTTGAATCGCAGGACCTTCGCAGCTATGCGCGGTCGGGGGCGTGGCCGTCGTTCCTGGCATACCGGATGGTGGGATTCCGGCCGGCTCGCAGCGCTGAATGACGGGCGGGTCGAGGCCATGTGACATCCGCCAACGATCCGCTTCCCGCTGGGCGGATACGTGGAAGTCGTGGTCCGGAGATGCCTTGCGCGATTGCGTCCCTGGGGAGCACCGGGGACGTGATCGACAAACGGATTTAGCGGCTCTTCACGCGGGCACCGTAACCAGCGAAGGATTCAGCCGCACCGCCGCGGCGTTCAATAGCCCAAATCCGCTCAGCAAATTCCAAGCTGCCAGCGGTTGCATTCCCTTCAGTTGAAATTCGCTTGAGGCTCCGTCCGCCAGTATCGCCGTGTCGTTCCCAATCACCTGTGCGCAGATCGCCTCTGGGTCCACCGTGCCCGGCATGATGCCGCTGCCCTGTGGCAACGCGGGACGGCGAATTTCACCAAGACCCGCGTCCGGTCCGCGCCACTCCGCGCAGTGGCCCGCTCAGCGCAACGGACGTGTCCTGGCTACCCATGGCCCCGAAGTAATTAAATGAAACACCGATCAAGGCAGGGATTCGCACCCGCCGACAGCGCCAATACCGCTGCGCCGTACCGAAATACTAACCTCATCATCGCCTTCTTCTTCATTCGTCTTCCTCCCGGCGCCCCCGCGCAGGGAATCCAATTTCCGCGGCAATACCACATGTTTTAGGGGGTCCGCCCCCGAATCCAGGCCGCTTCCGTATCTGCTCCGGCGGAAGCTGGATTAAGATAGGTGAAGAATGTCAATGCCCCGCCGCGCCTTCCTTTTGTCCATCCCCCTGGCAGCGGAAGACTGGCCCCAATTCCGCGGTCCTTCCGGCCAGGGCCACTCTACCGAAACGGGCATCCCGCTCAACTGGAGCGACACGCAAAACGTCCGCTGGAAAACGCCCATCCCGGGTGCCGGCTGGTCCAGTCCCTCCATCGCCAACAACGCCATCTGGCTCACTGCGGCCACTGAAAACAACGCCAGCCTTCGCCTTCTCTCCCTCGACGCAAACTCCGGCAAAATCAAGTCCAACACCGAAGTCTTCCGCGTCAAAGACATCGGCCCCGGCATCCACAAAAAGAACAGTTTCGCTTCCCCCACCGCCATCCTTCAGGGCGACAAAATCTATGTCCACTTCGGCTTTTACGGCACCGCCTGCCTGAATACGAAGGGCGAAACCCTTTGGAAGCAGACGCTGAAATACGAGCCCCAACACGGCCCCGGCGGCTCCCCCGTCCTCTTTGAAGATCTGCTCATTTTCAGTTGCGACGGATTCGACGCGCAGTTCGTCGTCGCCCTCGACGCCGCCACCGGCAAAATCCGCTGGAAGACCTCCCGCGGCAAGGGCAACCAGGCCTATTCCACCCCCTTGGTCATTGACGCCGGCGGCAACCCCCAACTCATCAGCGTCGGTGCCCACCATGCCTACGCCTACGATCCCAAAACCGGCAAGGAACTCTGGTACATCGAATACGGGGCCGGATTCTCCAACGTCCCCCGCCCCGTTTACGCCCACGGCCTTGTTTATATCTGCTCCGGCTTTTTCCAGCCCGTCCTCTTTGCCGTAAAACCCGATGGCCGCGGCAACGTCACCAAATCCCACGTCTCCTGGTCCCATCCGCGCACCGTCCCGTTAACTCCCTCCCCAATCGTCGCCGGCGACGAACTCTACATGATCAGCGACAACGGCATCGCCACCTGTCTGGACGCCAAATCGGGCAAACAACGATGGCAACACCGCATCGGCGGCAACCATTCCGCATCCCCCATCGCAGCCGGCGGCCGCATCTATTTCCTCAGCGAAGAAGGCGAATGCACCGTCATCGCCCCCGGCACGGAGTACCGCGAACTCGCTAAGAACACGATCAACGAGCCGACGCTCGCCTCATTGGCTGTTTCCGGCAAAGCTATCTATCTTCGAGGCGGTCAGAACCTTTACCGCCTGGAAATGTAACTCATCAAAACGGGACGCCTCCCACCAACATTGCAAATCAGCCACCACCTGGATAATATGCAAGGATGATCCCCCGCCGCAAGTTCCCCGCCATTCAGGCCGCCTTGGCCCGGCAACCCGCCGTCGCCCTGGTCGGCCCGCGCCAGGCAGGGAAGTCCACCCTCGCGCTGGAGTTGGCCGCCTGTACCCCTTCCCTCTATCTCGACCTGGAAGCCCGCGAAGACCGCCTCAAACTCGCCGAACCCGCTCTATTCCTGAACCAATTCGAGGATCGGCTCGTCATCCTCGACGGAATTCATCGCTTCCCGGAACTTTTCAGCGTCCTACGCGGCCTGATCGACAAGGGCCGCCGGAAAGGCCGCCGCAACGGAAAATTCCTCCTCCTAGGCTCGGCCTCCATGGACCTCCTGCGCCAATCCGGCGAAAGCCTGGCGGGCCGGATCGCCCACGTGGATCTGGGTCCCCTCGATGTGCTCGAATTGCCATCCGCGCAACAGGACTTGACGCCCCTCTGGGTGCGCGGCGGTTTTCCCGACAGTTTTCTCGCCGCCGACGACAGCGACAGCCTGCACTGGCGGAAGGACTTTGTCCGTTCTTATCTCGAGCGCGAACTTCCCCTCCTCGGTCCGCGCATTCCAGCCGAAACCCTGGAACGGCTATGGATCATGCTCGCTCACAATCAAGGCGGGCTTCTCAACGTCTCGCAGCTCGCCGCCGCACTCATGATCAGCGCCCAAACGGCCACCCGCCACATTGACCTTTTGGCTGACATGCTACTGGTCCGGCGCCTGTCGCCGTTCCAGCACGATATCGGCAAACGCATCGTCAAATCGCCGAAAGTTTATGTGCGTGACTCCGGCATCGTCCACGCCCTTCTCGGAATTGCCGATTTCAACGCGCTCTCCGGCCATCCCGTCGTTGGCCTCAGTTGGGAGGGTTTCGTCATCGAAAACCTCCTCGCCGCCGCGCCCCCGCTCACTATCGCCAGTTTCTATCGCACTTCCGCCGGGGCCGAAATCGATCTTCTTCTCGAAATCCCATCTCATGGACTTTGGGCCTTTGATATCAAGCGAGGGCTCTCCTCCCGCCCTGAAAAGGGCTTTCACATCGCCTGCGGCGATCTGTGGCCGTCCAGGAGTTTTGCCATCAACGCCGCCGCCGGGCGCTACCGGATCAGTCCGGACCTCGAGGCCGTCGGCCTTCCCGACATCGCCGCCGAACTCGCCGCGCTCTAACCGGCGTCGCACGACACCCTTCCTCAACGTGTTAGCATTTCCTCAACCTCGCAAATTGAAAATGCTTCCATGCTGAACAAACTGTCCGTATTCTCTTTCCTCACTCTGCCCCTACTCGCCCAAATCGGCGGCACCGGCTCCATCCAAGGCATCATCACTGACCCCTCCGGCGCCGTCGTCCCCGGCGTCAGCATCACCGCCATCAACCAGGCCACGCAAATCCGCGTCGTCCGCCAATCCACCGCCGCCGGCTTCTACGTTCTCTCCCCCCTCGCCCCCGGAAAATACTCCGTCGCCATCACAGCCGGCGGTTTCCAACCCGCCCAGCAGGATAACGTCATCGTCGACGCCCTCAGCACCGTCAGCCTCAACATCACCCTCAAAATCGGTGCCGCCACTGACGCCGTCACCGTCACCGACACCCCGCCCCCTCTCAACACCTCCGACGCCCGCGTCGGCCAAACCATCCGCAACGAAGTCTACACCGCCCTCCCCTTGGCCATGGCCAACGCCCCGCGCGATCCCGCCGCCTTCGTCCAATTTATGCCCGGCGTCGTCCCCGGCGGCAACAACGCCGCCGGCCAAGTCTCCGGCGCACAAGGCAACTCCCAGGACGTCTACGTCGAAGGCATCCCCGTCACTAACGCCACCGTCCAGGGCGAAGTCCGCACCCTCGGCCTCGGCATCTCCGTCGAAGCCGTTGATCAGTTCCAACTCGAAACCGCCGGCGCCGCCGTCATGTACGGCGGCCAAGGCGCAACCAACTTCGTTCTAAAATCCGGCACCAACAAGTTCCACGGCACCGCCTACGAGTTCTTCCGCAACACTCTCCTCGACGCCCGCGGCTTCTTCCCCGCCTTCCGCGCCCCCGAGCATCAAAACGAATTCGGCGCCAATCTCGGCGGCCCCATCAAACGCAACAAGCTCTTCTTCTTCTCGTCCTATGACAAATTCTATTACCGCACCGGCACCGCCGCCACCCTCGTCACCGTCCCCACCGCCGGCCAGCGCACCGGCGATTTCTCCGGCCTCCCCGTCACCGTTTTCGATCCTTTGACCACCGCCAACGTCAACGGCATCAACACCCGCCAAGCCTTCCCAGCCAACCAACTCCCCGCCTCCCGCCTCTCCGCCGCCTCCAAATTCTTCGCCGCCGGTCTCCCCCAACCCTCCCAGTCCGGCCTCCAAACCAACTACCTCGGCTCCCTCCCCACCGGCTTCAATAACGTCAACACCACCAACAAAGTGGATTACAACCTCAACGACAGCCACTCCCTCTTCTTCCTCTTCAGCCGCGGCCACCGCTCCCAGTCCAACTCCTACCGTGGCGCAGGCAACAGCCCAATGCCACTTACTTTGTGCTGCAAAGTCGCATTGGATTGGCTAATCATGGGAATTCTTTGGCGCGTGATGTTCACCAGGTTTGTGTTTTGGGAATGCTGCGTTGCGGGGCCAGACCATTCTGGGGTAACTCGGCCGATGGCTGG
>CAMDKT010000042.1 GCA_945900935.1 Candidatus Sulfopaludibacter sp. SbA3
TGTGTATACGGTATGTGAAGTTACGGCGGGCGTAGCTACTTGACGCCGCGAACGGCGCGGAATAGCTCGTTGGGCGAAATGGGGAGGGGAAGCAGGAAATCGACGAAGCAGACGGCCATCTCTTCGCGGCTTTGCTCACCCCAGCGAACGGTGGCCCGCGGATCGGGATTGCGTGGATTTGCCGGTGAATTGTCGAAAACCGCGTCGATGACGAGCCGCGTACCGCGAGGGATTGGCGTCGGCTTGGCGGGCCGGTAAACGAGTTGCCAGTTGAAGTCGTAGCGGGGAACGTCGAGAAGGATGCGTTCGGTCTCATCCGGCTCAATGGCGCGCACTCGCATCGACTTTCCTCGCAAATGCATGTGCGGGGCCAGCGCGTAAATTTCGGTGTGGGTGTTGACGAAAAACGACGCCTGAACCGCATGGGCTGGGGCGTTGGGCGGGATGAGGAAATCGCCCTGCGCTATCGAGATCGAATAGTGGCGGACCCGCGGCCGGTCTTTGGCGAAGATCAGGCCGACGCTGGTCTGATCTGTCGCGGCCCGGCCGTTGGCGGTGTAGTGAATCTGAAAAATCAGATCGCTGCCGGCGGGAATCAGTTTGGCGTGTCCATCCGGGAGAACGTGCGGTTCGGCACCCGGGAGATAGGCGGCGATCACCTCGTCCAGCGTCGATAGGCCTTGCAGTGCCTGCCCTTTCGCGGTGAACAACGTGCCCGCTGGACGTTCGCGCAGCCACACCGAGCGCGGCGGCCGGACGAAGACAACGGCGTGGTGGACATTGGCGCGGCTGGCTGGCCGAACTTCGATGGCTGTCACCCATCGATCCTCGGTAAAGCCTGTTGGAACGATGACGTGTTGATAGTCAGCCTCGCCTTGCGCGGGAACGGCAAAGGGCCGCGGCATGGTGAGAACAGCGTCCGGAGCGCCGATCCGCCAGCCTTCGGTCCATACGCGGGTCGCGGCCACGGGGCGTCCGGCGGGCGCGCCGCCATCGGCCCACTGCCGAAGGGTGGCGATTTGGGCCGTTGTCAGGCGCGGATCGTTGGCGAAAACGCCGCCCGCGGCGTTGGCAAACCAAGGCGGCATGGAGCGGCGCAGCACGGCGTCGCGAATGGCGCGGGCGAAGGGCCGGGCTTGTTCGTAGGTCTGCAAAGCCATTGGCGCAGCTTCTCCGGCCCGATGGCAGGAAAGGCAGTGATTCTCAAGAATGGGAAGGACGTCCTGATAAAAAAGGGGTACTGCGGCGAGCATCGCCAGGGGCCGTCCGCGCATAGCTCCAGCGTAACTGCATATTCATATAAAAACTGATAAAATAAACTGAGAGTTCGTATCTTCCGTCACCCCGTCGTGAGTCGATTTCTCGTATTTGTTAGGAGTGACCGTTAACTATGCCCAGAAAAACAATCGCGCCTCCCCCGGTTAGCGACATTATTGTACCCGCCGTAAAAACCACCAAGTCGGCTGCCCCGCGACAGAAAGCGGCTTCCAAAACCATCGTGGAACCGTCCAACACTTCCATCGCGGTCGCCCCACGACAGAAAGCGGCTCCCAAAACTATTGTGGAACTGCCCAACACTTTCATCGAGCAATTAGCTGACGCGGTGGATTCTCCCTGTGTCTTCGACGCGCGGGAAATTGAAGAGCGCGCCTATCAGTCCTGGATCGAGCGAGGCTGCCCGATGGGCTCGTCCGAAGAAGACTGGTATCGCGCCGAGCGGGAGTTGATCTCCCGGTTCGCGACGGCGTCCAGATAATCGGAAGCGGGGCGCTGGAAATGGTGCCCCGCTTCCCTTTCCACGTTGATATGATATTGGCAACATGCGCATTGCCATCTGTTTCCTGTTCGCCGCGGCAGCACACGCGCAGACGCCGGGCGGCATCGAATTTTTTGACAAGGAAATACGGCCGCTTTTGCGGTCGAATTGCCAGGGCTGCCATTCGGTCAACGGGCTGAATAGCGGGTTGGCGCTGGATTCGCTGGACGCTTTGAAACGCGGCGGCAATCGCGGACCGGCCGCGGTGGCGGGCGACGCGGCGAGCCTGATTTTGCAGGCTGTGCGCCAAGAGGGCGCATTGAAAATGCCGCCGGGTAAGAAGCTGGCCCCGGAGCAGATCGCGAAGCTGGAAGAATGGGTGAAACGCGGGCTGCCGACGACGACGGAGTTCACCGCTGCCAAACGCCGTACATCGAAGCATTGGGCGTTTCAGCCGGTGAAGCGGCCTGCCGGTGCCGGGATCGACGCATTGATTCAGGCGAAGTTGAAAGAAAATAATTTGGCCCCTTCGCCGGAGGCTGACCGGGCGACGCTCATTCGGCGTGTGAATTTGGATTTGATTGGTCTGCCGCCCACGCCGGAGGAAGTGAAGGCGTTCGCCGCCGATAAGAGCGCCGATTCGTATGCGCGATTGGTCGACAGACTGCTCGCCTCCCCGCACTACGGGGAGCGGCAGGCGCGGCACTGGCTGGACCTGGCTCGTTTCGCCGACTCTGACGGATATACGATCGACGCGCCTCGGGACATTTTCCCTTATCGCGATTGGGTGATCCGCGCCTTGAATGACGACATGCCGTTCGACCGCTTCACGATCGAACAGTTGGCTGGCGACCTGCTGCCGAACGCGACAAACGATCAGATTACGGCCACCGGGTTTCATCGCAATACGCCTTCGAATTTTGAAGGCGGAATTGATTTTGAACAGTATCGGGTGGAGGCGGTTGCGGATCGGGTGCAGACCACAAGCGGCGTTTGGCTGGGCATGACAGTGGGTTGCGCGCGCTGTCATGACCATAAGTACGACCCTATCTCCCAGCGCGAGCATTATCAGTTATTCGCGTTTCTGAATAATGCGGATGAAGTCGATAAAGAGGCGGATCGAAAGTATTTCAACAAGCCGTTTTTGGAGATGGGCACGCCGGATGAAATTGCGGCGTTGGCCAAATGGGACGCCGATGTGCAGGACGTGGAATTCCGGATCCGTAAACATCAGGAGACGCTGACGCAGGACGCCGACAAGGATCCGGGCCTGATCGCGCTGCGAAAAGAACTTGTCGGGCTGCGGCTCAAGAAGCCGCAAGTGCAGAGGACGCTGGTGATGCGCGACCGCGCCAAGCCTCGCGAGCACTACATTCATTTGGGCGGCGACTTTACGGCTAAGGGCGGTCCGGTGCAGCCCGGCGTACCGGCGATATTTCCGCCGATGAAGAATCCAAACGCAGTGCCGAACAGGTTGGATTTGGCCAAATGGCTGGTCGACACGGACAATCCGCTCACCGCTCGCGTGACGATGAACCGCCTGTGGCAGCAGTATTTCGGCAAGGGAATTGTGGAGACGGAGAACGATTTCGGTTTAGCCGGGGACCGGCCGACGCATCCGGAAGTACTCGATTTTATGGCCTCGGAGTTTATGGCCGGCGGCTGGAAAATGAAACGCATGCAGCGCACGCTGGTCATGAGCGCGACCTACCGGCAGGCATCGGCGGCCCGAGCCGACGCCGCGGCCATCGACCCCTACAACAAGCTGCTGGCGCGCCAGAACCGGTTGCGGTTGGATGCCGAGATTATTCGCGATTCCGCGCTAGTAGTGACTGGGTTGTTAGGGCGTAAAGTGGGCGGACCGAGTGTCTATCCACCGATCCCGAAGGGCGCCAACGACGTCACGCAAGTGAAGCGCGAGTGGAAAGTCTCAGAGGGCGAGGACAGGTACCGCCGCGCGATGTACACTTACTTCCAGCGCTCCGCCGCGCACCCTGGATTGATTACTTTCGACGCGCCTGACGGAACCGTTTCCTGCACGCGCCGCGTCCGTTCCAACACGCCGCTGCAGGCGCTGATTTTGCTGAACGACGACGCATATTTCGAATTCGCCGAAGTGTTGGCAAAACGAATCTTGTCCGATGGCGCCGCGCTGGATGACACGGGCAAGTTATCGCTGGCCTGGAATCGCACGCTGCAACGCGGCTTGAAGTCTGCCGAAGGCCAACGAATGCTCGCGTTCCTGGCCGCGCAGCGCGACGCCCAAAAAGAGAAGAGCGAGCCGGCGGCGTGGACCGCCGTGGCGCGCGTGCTGCTCAACCTCGATGAGTTCATGACCCGGGAGTAACATCATGTCACATGAATTATTAAAACGAACGCGGCGGCATCTATTTCGCGACTGTGGATTCGGAATTGGCAAAGCGGCGTTAACGAGCCTGTTGGCCGATAAGTTAATTGCCCAGGTGAACGCGCGTCATCATGCGCCGAAGGTTGACCGCGTTATCTTCCTATTCATGGCGGGCGCGCCAACGCAACTGGAGCTGTTCGACTACAAGCCGGAGTTAGTCAAATGGGATGGTAAAGTGACTCCGGAATCGTTCTTGAAGGGCAAGCGATTTGCCTTCATGGACACGTTTTCGAAAGAGCCGCCGAAGTTGCTTGGCACGCGCCGGACGTTTAAACAGGCGGGCAGCAATGGCATGTGGTTTTCCGACCTTGTGCCCCACCTTTCGACGGTTGCCGACGATATCGCCATGGTCCACGGCGTGTCGACGGAAAACTTCAATCACGGCCCGGCGAAGCTGTTTGCGAACACCGGTTCGGTTCGCACGGGAAGGCCATCGATCGGCGCCTGGGTGACGTACGGGATTGGCAGTGAATCGCAGAATTTGCCGGGGTATGTGGTCTTGCAGTCGGGGCCGCGCGGGCCACGGGGCGGGGCTGCGCTATGGGCGAGCGGGTTTCTGCCGTCGTCGTATCAGGGCGTGCCATTCCGGTCGGCGGGTGATCCGATTCTGGATCTTTCCAACCCGGCCGGCATCGATTCGGAACAGCAGCGCCGGACAATTGAAGCCATTCGTGACTTGAACAAGATGGAGTTGGAGGAGACCGGCGACAGCGAGATTTCGACGCGCATCGCGCAGTATGAAATGGCCTACCGGATGCAGACGAGCGGGCCCGAGTTGATCGACTTCAAGTCGGAGTCGAAAGAAACTTTGGAGATGTATGGCGCGGAGCCCGGTAAGTCGTCGTATGCGAATAACTGTTTATTGGCGAGGCGATTAGTGGAGCGCGGCGTTCGTTTTGTGCAGTTGTATCATGCCGATTGGGATCACCATGACGATATTACGAAGCCGCTGGATCGTGTCTGCGGCGAAGTGGACAGGCCGACGGCGGCGTTGATCAAGGATTTGAAGCAGCGCGGGTTATTGGACCGGACGCTGGTGATTTGGAGCGGCGAGTTCGGCCGTACGCCGATGGGCGAAGTGCGGGAAAAAGGCAAAATCGGGCGCAATCACCACATTGACGCGTTCAGTTTGTTTATGGCTGGAGGCGGGATTAAGGCGGGAACGGTGGTAGGCGGGACGGATGAATTCGGCTTCTCGCCGACGCAGGGGAAGGTCGACGTGCATGATATTCAGGCGACGATTCTGCACTTACTCGGGATTGACCATTTGAAGCTGACTTATAAGTTCCAGGGGCGCGATTTCCGGCTTACCGACGTGCATGGGCATGTCGTGAAGAGGTTGCTGGCTTAGGCGATCTTAATTTTCGTCTTAGTCTTCATTTTCGTCGGTGAGATCCTCGCCGTCTTTTTGCGTGAATGGGTCGAGACCTTTCGGCAAGATACGATAGCTTCCTCGCCTCGGGCGCTCAATGTATTTGCCTCGCACCAAGTATGTCAACGCCCAGCCGAAGGCTTGTTCCCGAGGTGTAAAGTTCTTTAAGACAATCGGCTCCGCAAACTCACGAATTTGTTCCTTCGTCCGGATCTGGTAAGGGTACGGACGAAGGAAATCCAAGATTACCGGCATGAAATGATAGGCTCGAGGTCCCATATTTACGTGCCTTTCAGTTCCTGCGGAATCCGGTAACTCCGCAAATATACCGAGTTGCCTTCGCCATATTGCAAGGCAAAGCTCACGGCGCTTTTTCGTCAACTTCTGGAACGCGAACTATCGTTGCCGAGTTCCCAGTCAAGACCCATTCAACTTCGTCGCCAACCTTCAGTCTAAGGGACTCCCGAAGTCCTTTAGGCACCTCAACTAGATAGTCCGATGTCAGGGTGTGAGTCATGGGTCCAGAATAGCAGGAAACCCGCTATGGTGGAAGGCCGGAATCACTTCTCCGTCAACGCCGCCACACCCGGCAATTCCAGCCCCGACAGGAACTCAAGCGAAGCCCCGCCGCCGGTGGAAACATGGGTGATTTTATCGGAAACTCCAGCCGATTTGATGGCTTTTTCCGAATCCCCGCCGCCCACCACGCTCACCGCTCCGGAGTTGGCCACGGCCATCGCCACCGCCACCGTTCCCGTGTCAAACGGCTTCAATTCGAACACGCCCATTGGCCCGTTCCAAATGATCGTCTTCGACTCCCTGATCACCGCTTCAAACGCCGCGATGGTCGCCGGTCCGATGTCGAGCGCCATCTTTCCTTCCGGAATTTCTGTGACAACTTCGTTCTCGGCCCCGGCCTTGAATTCCGCCGCAACCACGTGATCGGTTGGCAACAGGAGCTTATCGCCCAGCGAGTTCATCAATTCCAGAGCCAGCGGGATCTTATCCTCTTCGACCAATGACTTACCCGTTGCCTCGCCGCGCGCCTTTAGGAATGTATAAGCCATCGCGCCGCCAATCAACAGCCGGTCCACAACCTTTGACAAATTCTGAATGACTTCGATCTTATCGGAGACCTTCGCGCCGCCGAGAATGGCAATGCACGGCCGGTCCGGATTCTGCGTCGCTTTGCCGAGCCACTGCAGTTCCTTATCCATCAATAACCCGGCGGCGGCTTGCGGCACGAACGAGATCATGCCGACTGTCGAGGCATGCGCGCGGTGCGCGGTGCCGAAAGCATCGTTGACATAGACATCGCAAAGCGCCGCTAATTGTTGAGAAAACGCCGGATCGTTCGCCTCTTCTTCTGGATGAAAACGAAGGTTTTCGAGGAGCACGACGGCACCGGGAGCGGGCCTCAGCGACTCCACTTCCGCGCCGATACAATCCGGCGCCATGGTCACCGGCTTGCCGAGCAACTCGGCCAGTTTCACGGCTATGGGACGCAGACTCATTTCCGCATTGCGCTTGCCCTTCGGCCGTCCCAAATGGCTGGCAAGAATCAATCCGCAGCCCTGATCGAGCGCGTATTGAATGGTCGGCAGCGCCGCGCGGATGCGCTTGTCGGAAGTAATTTCCTGGCCGCCGGGAGCGAGCGGGACGTTGAAGTCCACGCGCATAAAAACAGTCTTGCCCTTGAGGTCTAGATCACGAATCGATAGTTTTGCCATTAAAATACTGATTTTATCACGTCGAACATCATGCGCAGGCCAATTTGAAACTGGTCGATCGGAATCCGCTCCTCGTCGGAGTGCATCGTGGCGAGCACGGGCGCCGTGAGAATCATCGGCGTAAAGCCATACGCGGGCAGGCCTTTGCGGCGGAATTTGGGCGAGTCGGTGCCGTAGGGAACCATCATCGGCGTCACTTCCGCTGTTGGATGGTGCTGCTTAATTACGCGGCGCAGGGTTTCAAACAGCGGCGTTGTGAAGCTGGTGGCCGGCGTGTCGTCGATCGTTGTAATCAACTCGACGGTGACGCGGGGATCGTTGATCCGCGCCCGCATTTCGCTGATGAACTCTTCCGCGTTCACTCCCGGCAGCAGCCGGCAATCGAGCGTGGCCTCGGCTGTGGATGGGATCACATTCACCTTCACCGGATCGCCCACGCCGGATTTCAACGTCGTCAACGTCAGTGTGTTTTTCTGAATCGCATCTGTGAATTTGTTCGAGTCCATTTCGCCGCCGGCGGCGGCCAGCATCTGCGCGATCACCGGATGTTGCTTGCCCGATGGCGGCGCGGCCATTGCCTTTTCAATCGCTCGCAGCAGAGTCATGTTGGCGTTATCGGGGATGGGCTGCGAGCCATGCGCCGCCGTGCCTTTGGCGCGAATCCGCAGCCACGCCGGCTGTTTTTCGGCCACCGAAATCCCGAAAATCAGTTTGCCCTTTTGCAACACGTCGCGCGTGCCGAAACCGCCCTCATCCAGCACATATTCGGCATCGAGTTCGGCCGCGTGATTCTTCAGCATCCAACGCACGCCCAGGTCGCCGCCGGACTCCTCATCGCACGTCGCGAACAGCACGATGTCGCGGTCCGGAACGATGCCATACTTCTTCATCGTGATCACGGCCATCAACTGCATCACGCCGATGCCCTTCATATCCAGCGCGCCGCGGCCCCAGATGGAGCCATCTTTGATAATCCCGCCAAACGGGTCCATGCTCCACGCCGCGCGGTCCACAGGCACGACGTCGAAGTGGTTCATCAGCACCAGCGGCTTCTTCGTTTTGTCACGGCCCGGAAGGCGCGCGATCAGGTTGATTTGTCCGTTCGGCCCGGCAGCAAACAGCTTGGCTTCCAAGCCCACTTTGGCCAGTTCCGCGCGGAATAATTCCGCCGCCGCGCGTGTGTCGGCCGGCGGATTCGTGCTCGGAATCCGCAGGTATCGCTGGAGCAGATGCAGCGCCTCCGCGTCCACTGCTTTCCAGTCCGGCTCCTGCGCCGCCACTAACATTGAGCTGATAACGATTAGTAAGAGTCTCATTTTTCTGTCTCCGGCAAGTTTTGTAAATGCACGCTAATTCCGCCAATCCGAAACGCCTCCAGCAACGCGCCGGCGGCGGGGCCCATCAATGGCGGCGTGAACTGATTCAACGGATTCGCCGCCGTCCAAAGTGCCACGAAGTTCTCACGCAGCACACGGCTTTTCCATACGCTTCCAATCGGCGACAACCGCGCCGCCGCCTCGCCGGAAAATAGATTTGCCCGCACAATCGCGCTGATTTTCAGCAACTCCGCCGCTCCTCGCGCCAGAATATCGAGCGCTTCCGCGTCGCCGCGCTCCGCCTCTTCATCAACAATAATGGATAGCGCCGCCACGCGCTTTCGCGGCCACTCCGCCGTGTACATAGCGTGCATCATCGCGTTGGCATCCGCGAATCCCGTTGTCTCCAACAGCCGCGCGTGGAGCGTCGTCGAAGTCCCCCAGTTTTCGTGCATGCGCATCGCCGCGCGCACCGCCTGGCAGGCGATCCAAAAGGCCCCGCCCTCGTCGCCGAAAAAATAGCCCCAGCCGCCCGCCCGCGCCAACTCGCCATTGGCTCCGCGGCCCATGCTGATGTGTCCAGTCCCGGCAATGGTGATGATTCCCGGCCCGCCGCCGCACGCTCCGGCCAGCGCGATGGCCGCGTCGGTTGTGACAAGCAGGTCGCCGGCGCGCAGTAGTTCCCGCAGGATCGATTCCTTATCCGCCGGTCCGCCGCTGAAGCCCAGGCACGCCGCGCTGAAGGACGGCATCGCTTCTCCCAAACTTCCGGAAACGGCGGCGGCGCGCACACATTCGCTAATGACTCGAATGAACTTTTCCCGTCCTTCCGCCGCCGATTGCACATGGTTGCACGGCCCGCCGGCACCGCGCCCCAGCACGCGCCCGGACTCGTCGGCGATCAGCGCGGTGGTGCTCGATTGCCCGCCATCCACTCCCAAAAACAGCATCACTTCCCGCCCTTCCGGCGCGCTTCAAACTCTTCGCGCGGCGCCAGCCGGTACAACCGCACTCCGGCCACATTCGCTAACTCGTCCACTCCCCATACGCCGCGATTCAATACCAGATCCGCTGAGCCAAAATCCGATTCCGCAATCACCAGATACTGCACGTTGCGCCGCAGCAACTCTTCCACGGCGGCGCGCCGCAAGCCTAGCGGCGTCGTCACTTCCTGCAAGTGCAAATCCGTTTTCAGCCGCATCCAGGCATTGCCCGCGCCCGGCACTTCCACGTGATAGGAATCCCACGGCTGATCGGTCGTCAGGTTGAGAATCACACGGTCGACGGTCTCTTCGCGGCCGAAATCCACTTCAACGTACATTCCGTTGAAACGTCCCCGATCGGTTATCCACCGCGTGACGAACGAACCATCGAACGCCTTCTGGATTTCATGCATCGTCGGCCGGGCGCGCAGTCGCCACTGGGGTGACCGCGGAACCTCATCTGTTCCATTGAAAATTCGCATCTCGGTAATGGTCCATTGGCCGCCGGATTCGTCGCGATTCTGGACCACCCGCAACGCCCTGTGCTTTCCCGGCGGTATCAGCAGCCGGACTTGCCGCGTCGCCTGCCGATCCCGCACCAGCGGCGTCAGAAAAATATCCCGCAGGCCATTGCCTTCCGCCGATTGGAAGGCGACGAAGAAATCCCGGTTTGTATACGCTTCCGGGAGTTGACTGAATCCCATCACACGCCGTCCCGGAGGAACCAACTCCTCCAATTTCCGTGTAAGTCCATAAGCGGGTAAATGGGAGAGAATGAAGTTATCGGCGCTGCGAAGCCGCAACGCCTCTTTCCAAGTTACTTTCTCCAGGCGCCAGGCCCAGTTGCTGGCGTAAGCGGGGATAACATTGGGCCAACTGAGGATGGCATGCGCCGCCAACACCGTCACTATCATCCATCGCGCGTGACCGAACGAAACCCCCATCGCCATCGCCACAAACGGCAGCGCCGGAATCAGGAATCGAGTGCCGATGTTCGACGGATACGCGGCCAGCGCAAACAGCGCCGCCACCAATAAACGCCGGCCTTCCGTGTTACGTAGCGCCAGCAGCGCCAAGGGCGCCAGCAGGAACACCGGTCCCAACAGTCCGTTCAATTGTGCTCCATGAACGGTAACTTCCATGGGTATCTGCGCCCACGATGTGAGTGAGTAGATCGACATATGCCGCCGGTAATCCAACTCAAACCAATACTGCACAAAGGGGTTTGGGAACCAGTTATTAAAGAACGGCGCCAGCGGATTGTGCCACCAGATGAGATTGCGTAAAACCCACGGCGCGATGAGAGGCGCGGCCGCGCCGCCGAGCGTCAACAGTGGCCGCAAAAACGACCAGCGATGCAGCCAAATCAGCCAGGCGCCGGCCAGCAATAGGGCGGGGAAGAGCGTGTACTTCATTCCGTATGCGCTGCCTCCCAGCACTCCCGCCAACACGATCAGTCCGCGTGAGGAACGCATCTCCTCCATCCGTCGCAAGACCGTGAACAGGGCGAACCACACACACGCCGCCGCCACGTCGTTATACGCGCTGATGCCGTCAATCCCCACCACGGGCGAGCAGTAGACCAACAACGCGGCCGTCACTCCCGCTCCAGGCATCGCATACCGGCGGCCAAAGCAAATCAATAGCCAAGGCAGCGCCAGCAGATACGTGAAGTGCATCATCGCCGCCGCCGAATGCCGGCCCGTCGCGTACGCCGAAAGGAATAACATCTCCATTCCCTGCGAAAGCGCCGCGTACATATTCGTTGTCACCGGCACCATGCCGTGTTCGCGGTAATATCGCGCCACCAGGCCTAAGTGGTACGACGCCCCGTCCGGACTCGCCTCCGGCGCCATGGCGTTCGACAAATACAGGACAGTGAACGGCGCGGCCAGCCACAGAGTTCGCCGCCAAAGAACAGGTAACTCCGGCAGTCGCTCCGCCGACAGCGCCAATGCGCCCATCCGCCACGCGCAACCCGCAAGAACCAACGGAACGGCTACGAACACGGCGCGGTAATAAAGGTGCCCGATTCCCAGCAAAAACACGAGAAAACTATATAACCCCGCGCCTGCCACAAACCGCAGGGCCACCGATTCCTCCCGGCTCCACGCCGCCCCCAATCGCAACAACAACATCGCCCCCAGCGAGTAACAAGCCGTGACCGTCAGCAGCCAACCCAACAGGATATAAATCACCGCGCTCATGGATTACTCATCCCGCTCCAGCCCGAGTTCAGAAACGATCATGCTTAATTTCACGCCATCCGCTTTCGCCACATAAACTGGCGATATCTCCCATCGAATGATGTTATCCGTATCCGCCGCCAGCCACTCCGCCGGCACGGCTTTTCTGAACTCCAATACTCCCGTCTGCTTATAAACAACCGTTTGCAGTAACTTGTCATTCACGAAGTAACTCACCGTAATCGGCAGCAACGGTTTATGACTTTCGTCGGGAAAGGCAAAATTCACTCGCAGCCGGAGACCGGCCGTCGCGCTCACCCGCACCCGCACTGCCGGACTCGCCGCCGCCCATCGCCACAACTGGTCCGGTGCCGCCGGCAGAAACCCGCCGACGACATAATCCGGTGATCGCGCGTCCGAAAACGAAACGAAGGCTCCCAGCGGCTCCGGTTCAGGCCCGTCTTTCGAACCGCGCTGCTCCGGCGCGGGATACGATTCAGGCAATGGTGTACAACCCGTCAGCAGCGCCGCCAAAAATACCCAGCGCCTCATGCCAGCTTATCCTCGGCGTAGCAGATACTTGCCATCGGGCATTCGCCGCATTTGGGCCGCCGGGCCGCACAGATCTGCCGTCCAAAATGAATCAGTTGATGCGAAAATAAAATCCAGCGCTCCCGCGGCAAGGCCGCAATCAAGTCCCGCTCCACTTTCACCGGGTGCTCCTCGCGCGTCAGATCCAAACGAAGCGCGATGCGCCCCACATGCGTGTCGACAACCACGCCGCTCGCGATTCCAAATCCGGATCCGAGCACGACATTGGCCGTCTTCCGCGCCGCCCCAGGCACCGTCAGCAGCGACTCCAAATCCCGCGGAATCTCCCCGCCGAAATCACGCAGGATCGTCCGCGCCGCGCCCACAATGCTCTTCGCTTTATTATTGAAAAATCCCGTCGAGTGAATATCAACCGCCAACACCTCCGGCCGCACGGCGGCGAAATCCTGAATTGTCGGATACTTGGCAAATAGCCCCGGTGTGACTTTATTGACACGCTCATCCGTGCACTGCGCCGACAGAATCGTCGCCACCAGCAGTTCCCACACGTTTGAGTGGCTCAGCGCACACGTCACATTCGGATACAATTCATCCAAAATGCCCAGAATCTGCCGCAACCGCGCTTGTTTGTCTGCCTTCGACCGGGGCCGTTTCATGAATCTCTCATGTTAACATCGCGCCTGTTTCTCCCCCTCGCAGCCGCGTTTCTTTTCTGGCTCGCCCTTCCCGGCACGTTCGTCTTCGATGACCACTCGCTCTTCGTTGACGCGGCCGTGGCCCCAATCGACGCGTGGCGCCAATGGCTGAAACCAGAGCAAACCCGCCCGCTCACTTACATCACATTTTGGCTCGATTACCGCCTTTGGGGCGCGCAGGTTGCCGGTTTTCGCTTCACGAACCTGTTGATTCACGCCTCCGCGGCCGCGTTCCTGTTCCTGATCGTCCGCCGCCTCTTCGATCCCGCCACGGCGCTGATCGCCGCCGCCATATTCGCGCTTCATCCGCTCACCCATGAACCTTTGCTGTATATTTTTGCCCGCGGTTCCAGCCTCGCCGCGCTGTTCTGCCTGCTTGCCATGTGGCTTTGGCTCAAGGAAAAACCGATTCCCGCCATCGCCGCTTTCGCAGCCTCACTCCTGGCGAAAGAGGAATGGGTCGCCTTTCCGCTCGCGCTGTTGCTCATCGATTTTGCTCGCTCCCGCAAGCCGAAGTGGCTTTGCATTACCGCAATGCTTGCACTCGCCGCCGCCGCCGGCATCCGTGTGATTTACGCCACCAAAATCATCCCCGATTCCGGTTCCGGTTTCGGCCAGCAAACGACGCCCTGGAAATACTTTCTCCTGCAGGGCCAATCCATTCCGGCGTATCTATGGCGCATCGCCGTTCCCATCAACATGTCCATCGATCCCGCCGCGCCATCGGAAAGCCTCGCCTTCTGGGGCTTGCTCGCCATCGGTGTTGGCGTCGCCGCGATCTACTGGTCAAAAATCAGCCAACCCGGCTTCTGGCTCCTCCCCGCGCTCGTGCTTCTCTTGCCAAGCTCGTCCATTCTTCCGGCCGCCGACGCCATCGCCTTCCGCCGCATGTACCTCCCAATGGCGCTGATCGCCATTGCCATCGCGCTCGCCCTGAAAAAGCGGCCGAAGGCGGCGATGGCGCTCATCCTGCTCTGGTCCGTCCTCGGCGCGGCCCGGCGCTCCACATGGGCGAGCGAACAGGCGCTGTGGTCCGATGCTGCCCAGCAAGCTCCAGGCAAACTCCGGCCCTACATCCAACTCGCCCGTCTATCGCCCGCCAACGACGCATTGCACTATCTCGACAAGGCCAGAGAAATAGCGCCCAACGATCCCGAAGTGGCGTCGGAAAGAGGGCGAGTGTGGCTCGAATCCGGCGACCCCGCGCGGGCCTTAGGGGAGTTCGGAAGGGCGCTGGCTCTGGCTCCACAGCAGGCCCGGCATCTGCAGAATCGCGGCGCCGCGCTGCTCGCCCTCGGCCAAACGGACGCCGCCCGCGCCGATTTTGAAACCGCTCTCCAACGCGATCCGTGTCTGAAGCCGGCACGCGAAAATCTCCTCCGCCTCGGCGTTCAACCGCCCCCGGCTCCCACTACTGCTCGTTGTTTTGCACCACCACTTTCGGCTCCAGGAACTGCCAGTCCGGAAGGTCAATCGCGCTGACCATCGTCTTCGTCTTCACTGTCACCTCGACCGAGCCGAACGGACTCAGCCGCTTCACGGTCACCGGGAAAACCGCCACTTCTTTCGAGGTCCCTTTCCCAACCAACACCACGTCCATCGATAAGCCGGCAATTTCCGCCGCGCTGTGATTGACCACCACCAGTTGAACCTCCGCCTGTCCCGGCCTTGGCACACGCAGCCGGATTCCGGTTACTTCAATCTGCCTGGCGAGCGGATGGACGCGCCGGGCCCCGGTAGCCGTTTCTAACACCGGCTTCGCCTCCTCGGCGGCTTTCTCGCCACGCTCGGCGCGGGTCCAGAAGAAGTAGCCGGCCCCAAGCAGCACAGAGGCCACACCGAGCGTGACCAGAACGTCGCGCAGCCCGGTGGAGCGTGGCTCCGGCTGTGGCATGTAGCTCGGGGCGGCGGGCGTTTGCGCTTGAATCGGCGCGTGTGCGGGCGGCTCCGGCTCGACGGGTGGTATCGGCTGCGGAGCCGACACCGTCACGCAGCGCGGACATTCATCTTGCGACGGCAATATATCTCCGCCGCATTTCGGACAGCTTATTGTGAACATGAACCCTCTCTGTTTCAGAGTACGACAGCGATAAAGACCTAATGGAACGCTCCCGTGGGACAGACATCCTGGTCTGTCGCGCTTGTTTCAGACGCGATCTATTCCCTGTCGCGGTTTGATTCCAGAAACGTTCGCAACCGGTGACTGCGGCTGGGATGACGCAGCTTTCGCAACGCCTTCGCTTCTATCTGCCGAATACGTTCGCGAGTCACCGCGAAGTGCTGCCCCACTTCCTCCAGCGTATGCTCACTGCCGTCCTGCAGCCCGAAGCGCATCTTGATTATTTTCTCTTCACGCGGCGTCAAGCTCTTCAGAACCTCGGCCGTCTGCTCGCGCAAATTCAAATTGATCACCGCTTCCGACGGCGATGCCACTCGCCTGTCGATGATGAAATCGCCCAAGTGGGACTCGTCCTCTTCCCCTACCGGCGTCTCCAGCGAAATCGGCTCCTGCGCAATGCGCATTATTTTTCGCACTTTGCCGACGGGCAGTTCCAATTTGCGCGCCAACTCATCCGTCGTCGGCTCCCGGCCCATCTCCTGCTGCAACTGCCGCTGCATTCGCACCAGCTTGTTAATCGTCTCGATCATGTGCACCGGAATTCGAATCGTCCGCGCCTGATCGGCAATGGCCCGCGTGATCGCTTGCCGGACCCACCACGTGGCGTATGTCGAGAACTTGTAGCCGCGCTGGTAGTCGAATTTATCTACCGCTTTCATCAAGCCGATATTGCCTTCCTGAATCAAATCCAGGAACTGCAATCCGCGGTTCGTATATCGCTTGGCGATCGATACCACCAGCCGCAGATTCGCCTCAATCAGCTGCTTTTTCGCCGACTCCGCTTCGTTCTCCCCGCGTTCAACGATGTGCAAACTCCGCCGCAAGTCGGTATAGGTGGCACCGTAGGCAAGTTCCAATTGCTCCAGCCGGTCTGAACACTGCCGCAGTTCCCGCCGCAGTTCCCGCGCCTGTTCCGCGCTGCCGCCGGCCGCCATTCCCGCGATCGGGGCTTCACTCTCCGCCGCGTCGGCGCACTCCCCGCTCGCCCGCGATTCCAGGTCTTCCACGCGCCGTTGCGTTTCGGCGATTTGCTGCTCGATCGGACGCAGTGTCTCCACCGCCGCCCGCAGCCGGTTGCTCATCCGCCGGCTGACCAGCGAGCCAAACGACATCAAGCGGATCAACTGGCTGATCTTCACCAGCGTGCGCCCCAGACTCCACTGCGTCAGACGGTACGGCTTCGATTTCGTCGAGCGAGGCATCCCCTTCAGCTTCTGCCGCGTCTGCGAGGCCCGTTCTTCCAGCTTCTCCAACTCCAGAAAAAACTGGATCAACTCCTCGCTTTCCACCGGTTCGTCGTTCTCTTCGGAAAGCTCCACCTCTTCCTGGCGTAATAAAACATCGTCCAACAACAGGTTTCCATTCGCGATGTCTTCCCGGATCCGGTACAACTCACTCACCGCCACGGTCGATCGCGACAGCGATTTCGCCACCGTGCGCTGCCCGCGTTCAATCCGCCGCGCCAACTCAATTTCCCCGTCGCGCGTCAACAGCGGCACCGTGCCCATTTCGCGCAAATACATCCGAACCGGGTCGTTTGTTTTGTCGGCGAACTCCGCCGCGGCGTCCGCGTCCGCGCCCGCGCCCTCCTCGCCGTCTTCGAACTTCGTGCCAAACCCCATTTCTTTGGGTTCGACCAGCAACTCCACGCCCGCCCCTTCCAAGTCCGCAAGGATATCTTCGAGATTTCCGCCGCCGTTCAATTCGTCCGGCAGAATCTCGCTAACGTCGTCATAGAGGAGATAACCTTTCTCTTTGCCGACATCGACCAGGTTTCGGATTCGTCTTGTCTTTTCTTCCGATGCCACTTCTACCCCCGCACTAGCGGGAGTTTCCTACGTTGAAGCAGAAATAGTTCATAACCTCAATGAATCGAGCGCGTTAGGGGCGAGGCATCGTATATACCACGGAGCTTAGCGCAACACGGGTAGAGCCTCCAGGGCTTCGGCGAGAGCCTTTCGGCCCGGG
>CAMDKT010000043.1 GCA_945900935.1 Candidatus Sulfopaludibacter sp. SbA3
ACAGTCCTGTCAATAGCTATTGTATAGCGACGCAGCTACACTTTGCAAATCAGTATTTCCGTATATACACTGCGAGACGCGTTAACTCCCTCTCTATCAGTACTTTGCACGGAATTGGAAGCGCTGGCCTAGGAAACTCCCGCTAGGATCGAAGACATGATCCTGCTGAGAGCAAGAAATGTCGTCTTCCCCGCGCTGTTCTCACCCACCAGCAACGTCAGCGGTCGTATGATCGCCTGTTGCGGAGTGGCGAAACATCGGATCCCCTCAATTTTCAATCGTACGTTCATGCTCGATCTTCAGGATACCGAAGAGATCACGCCGGAGTGTCTTTGTAATAAGCCTGCAACCTCGCCAGCCGCATTTTCAAATCGGCAATCGTCTTCGCGTACGCCGGGTCGCTGTACCCATTCCGCATCTCGCGCGGGTCCTTTTGCAAATCGAAAAACTCCCATTCCGGCGGCGTGTCCGTATCCACCGCGCCCTTCGATCCCAGCGCCTTGCCGTAGTAATAAATCAGCTTGTACCGATGCGTCCGAATGCCGTAATTCGACGTCACGCTGTGCCCGCCGCCCAAGTGCATCCAGTAGCGGTAGTACATCTCCTGCCGCCAGTTCTTCGGCGTCTTGCCGTCGAGCAAGGGCTTCAAACTCACGCCCTGCATCTCCTTCGGCACGGCCGCGCCCGCCGCGTCCAGAAACGTCGGCGCGAAGTCCAGGTTCAGCGCCATGTCCCTGTTCACGCTGCCCGGTTTCGTGTGCCCCGGCCAGCGCACCAACAGCGGCGTCCGCAGGCATTCTTCGTACATGAACCGTTTGTCGAACCAGCCATGATCACCCAGGAAGAAGCCCTGATCGGAGTTGTAAATGATGATCGTATCGTTGGCGATCCCGTCCTGGTCCAAATAATCCAGCACGCGCCCCACGTTGTCATCGACCGACTGAATACAGCGCAAATAGTCTTTGATGTAGACCTGATAGGCCCATTTCCGCAGCGCGTTGCCTTCCAGCCCCGGAGGCGGATCCATCTTGAGATCGGCTTTGGTGTTGTCCTGCCCCACGCGCATGCGGGAGCGTTCCGCGGCACCGGCGCGGCCTTTGTGTTCGTCGTAAAGGTTATCCGGCTCGGGAATGTCGACGTCTTTGAACAGGTCTTTGTACTTGGCCGATGGCGTCCATTCGCGATGCGGCGCTTTGTGGTGGCACATCAGGAAGAACGGCTTATCGCGATCCCGCTTCTTCAGCCAGTCCAACGAGAAATCGCCGATCAGATCCGTGCAATAGCCGTCGTACTTCTTTCGCTCGCCGTTCATTTCGATGAAGACCGGGTTATTGTACAGGCCCTGCCCCGGCAGGATCTTCCAATAGTCGAAGCCCGCCGGATTCGTGACGAGATGCCATTTGCCGATGATGGCCGTCTGGTAGCCGGCGGCCTGCAAGTGCTTCGCGACATTCGGCGCGGCGGGGTCGATCTGATCGGCCAGCGTCTTGATACCGGAGAGGTGCGAGTAGAGTCCGGTCATGATCACGCCGCGGCTCGGCGTGCAAATGGAGTTGGTGACGAAACAGTTGGCAAATCGCGTGCCGCCCTGGGCGATGCGATCGATGTTGGGAGTCTTGTTGATCTTGCTGCCGTAGGCGCTGATGGCGTGCGCGGCATGATCGTCGGACATGATGAAAATGATGTTGGGGCGCTTCTTCGGAGCCTGCGCGGAGAGCGCGGCACCGGCCAGCAGCGGGAACAGTTTGCGGCGAGTAAGCATCGTGGATAGCGTATCAGACCTGTTGCTGCCAGAGGTCGAGGGCTTTGATTAGTTGTCGCTCAAGCCAATTGGCGAATCGGGGACGAAGGCCGTCAAGAGGTTCTGCGTAGGTGAAGAGAAAATGCTCGCACGGCGTGCTTAGGCCAGACCGCTGCTCTTCAGCAGGAGGTGACAGCAAGACAACGCAGGCCGCCAAGCCGTTTGTCTTTGGGCCGGTCTCGTGGAGCGCACAGGCGATACGTCACTTATTTGGCATCGCAATCTGTAAGCAGACAATCTCGTTGAGTCGGACGTACCGCGGCTGGTAATCGAGGCCTTCTGTTTTGAGCCCCAGCGTATTCCCGTCCTTCACGACCGTTCAAAAAGTGAATCCGGTGCGAGCTGCAAAAGTCTGCGTCAATTGCTGTGCAAGTTCACAAGGCGTCGCAATGCTCTCGCCGGTGTTGAACAGCCTGCTCGCCATACACGTAAACACTGCCATCAGGCGCATTTTTGTCAAAATGCGCCTGATGGCAGTGTTTACGCACAGGAAAACCGATCAGGTTCCGGGAACCGTAACGAAACGTCCTACCGCTGATTCGCCTTCAAAACTTTCTTCCGCAACCGAATCGACAGCGGCGTCACTTCCACAAACTCATCTTCTTTAATGAATTCGATCGACTGCTCCAGATTCAAGATCCGCGGCGGGATAATCCGCACGGCGTCATCGGCGCTCGACGACCGCATGTTCGTCAGCTTCTTCTCCCGGACGATATTGACGTCCAGATCCGTATTCCTGGCGTTCTCGCCGATAATCTGACCCTCATACACCTCGGTCATAGGCTGGATGAAAATCGTGCCGCGTTCCTGCAAGCTTTCAATCGCGTGCGGCGTCGTTTTCCCGGCGCGATCAGAAACCAATGCCCCAGTCGGACGGCTCTCGATATCGCCCTGCCACTCAATGTACCCATAGAACAGCGAATTCAAAATCGCCGTGCCGCGCGTTTCCGTCAACAACTCACCGCGAATGCCGATCAACCCGCGCGACGGCACCAGGAACTCCAGGCGCACGCGCCCCGATCCATGGTTGATCATCTTTTCCATCTTGCCCTTGCGCGCGCCAATGCGTTCGATCACCACGCCCACAAAGCTTTCCGGGCAATCGATCGTCAACATCTCCAACGGCTCCTGCACCTGACCGTCGACTTTCCGAGTGACGATCTCCGGCCGGCCCACCATCATTTCGAACCCTTCGCGCCGCATCATTTCGATCAGAATCGCCAGCTGCAATTCACCGCGGCCCATCACCTTGAACGACTCCGGTGAACCCGCGTCTTCCACGCGAATGGAAACGTTCGTCAACAGTTCTCTGTCCAGACGGTCGCGCAAATTCCGCGACGTCACATATTTGCCTTCCCGACCTGCAAACGGCGACGTATTCACCGTAAACGCCATCGCGATCGTCGGCTCGTCGATCTGAATCACCGGCAGCGGCATGGGCGTATCGATGTTGGAAACCGTCTCGCCAATCGTGATTCCCTCCACGCCCGCAATCGCCAGAATCGATCCCGGCACCGCCAGCGTTTCTTCCACGCGTTTCAATCCGGAGAACGAAAACATCTTCGTGATGCGCGTCTTCTGAATCTTGCCGTCCAGCTTGCACACCGATACTTCATCGCCCAGTTTCAGGGTCCCATTGAAGACGCGCCCAATCGCCAGCCGGCCCAGATAATCGGAGTAGTCCAGATTCGCGACCAGCAGTTGCAGCGGCGCTTCCGCGTCGCCTTTCGGTTCGGGAATGTGCTGGAGAATCGACTCGAACAACGGCTCCAGATTGTCACTTTCATCCGTCAGGTTCAGCTTCGCGATGCCCAGTTTCCCGTTCGTGTAGATCACAGGAAAATCCAACTGATCCTCGGTCGCGTCCAAGTCGATGAACAGGTCATAGACCTCGTTCAACACTTCCTGCACACGCGCGTCCGGACGGTCGATTTTGTTGATGACAACAATGGGAGCAAGCTTGGCTTCCAATGATTTCATCAAAACGTAACGCGTCTGCGGCAGCGGGCCTTCGCTGGCATCCACCAGCAGCACCACGCCGTCAACCAGTTTCAACGCGCGTTCGACTTCGCCGCCAAAATCACTATGGCCCGGTGTGTCCACGATGTTAATCGTGAAGTCCTTGTAGTGAACGCCGGTCGTCTTGGCAAGGATCGTAATACCGCGTTCGCGTTCCAAATCATTGGAATCCATGACGCGTTCCGTCTGTGCTTCATTGGCGCGGTAGATACCGCTTTGGCGAAACATCGAATCAACCAGCGTGGTCTTGCCGTGGTCAACGTGAGCAATAATAGCTATATTGCGGATGAAAGAGGAGGGGTTGGTGGAGCTCAAACTCTTTCATTGTCCCACGTTCTGGTGCTCGTGCGAGTGATATCCTAAAGAATAATGGCTGAAACTGATCGTTTGCCGTCTGTTGTCATCGTCGGCAGACCGAACGTGGGTAAATCCACGTTGTTCAATGCCCTCACGGGAACCCGCCGCTCCATCGTCGGCGACCAGCCCGGCATTACGCGGGACCGCATCGGCGGAGTCGTCGAACATGCCGGCCGGCGGTTTGACATCATCGACACCGGCGGCATCATTACCGATGACCATGCGTTGATCCCCACTCAAATTCTGCGCCAGGCTCATTTCGCGCTCGACGTCGCCTCTTACGTCATCTTCGTTATTGATGGCCGGTCGGAAATCACTTCCGCCGATCGTGAACTTGCGCAGATGCTGCGCAAGCTGAATAAGCCCTTGCTTCTGGCGGTTAACAAAATCGACACGGATAAAAATCAGCATCTTGTCGATGAGTTCCACCAACTCGGCATCGACCCTGTTTTCCCCGTTTCCGCCGAACACCGTGTCGGGCTCTACGAGATGCTCGATCATGTGGTTGCCTCCTTCCCCTCAATGGAGGAGCCGGAGCCGCTCGCCGAGGGCGTAGAGGCGGTCAAGAAAACCCCGCCCATCAAGGTCTCCATTATCGGCCGCCCCAACGTTGGCAAGTCGACGTTGATCAACGCGATTCTCGGGGAGGAGCGCGCCATCGTCTCGCCCGTGGCCGGCACTACGCGCGATGTGGTCGACGAGCACATCACGCTCAAGGGCACTGACTATCTGTTCATGGACACCGCCGGCATCCGGCGCAAGGGCAAGACGCATCTGATGGCGGAGAAGCTCAGCGTCGTCATGGCGAGACGCCACATCCGCATGGCGCACGTTGTGCTGCTCGTCATGGACGCCACCGAAGGCCCGCTGGGCCAGGACGCCACCGTTGCCGGGTATGCGCACGAAGAGGGGCGCGCCCTGATCGTCGTCGTCAATAAGTGGGACGCGGCCCCGGACAAGAATAAAGCGAAGTTTGAAGAAGAGCTCCGCGATGAACTCAAGTTCCTCGAATACGCGCAAGTCGCCTTTTTGTCAGCCAAAACCGGCAGCGGCGTCGGACAGCTTTTCGAGATGATTCGCAACGCGCATAAATGGGCATCGCACCGAGTCGGCACCGGTGAATTGAACCGCTTCTCAACCGGCCTCACGCTCGAGCCCGACACGCGCATCAAGTACATCACGCAAGCCTCCATTCGTCCGCCGACGTTCATCGTCTTCCCCGACAAAAAGAACGATCTGCACTTCTCCGCGGAACGGCAATTGATCAATCGGCTGCGCCGCGCTTTCGGGTTTCAAGGCACCCCCATTGTTATCAAGACGAAGTTCTCCGCGAACCCATTTGAAGGCATGCGCCGCAATGAGGCCCCGAAACGCCCCCCGCGCAATACCACCCAGAAATCGGTGAAGAAAACGAAGTCCAGTTCCGGCGAGTCTTCTTCGCCAAAACAGACTTCGGGCAAGGCACGCGCCAAAAGAACCGGTTCCACCAAGTTCGGTACTGGTAAGAACGCGGCTCGTAAGGCGAAGAGCGGGACGGTTCGGAATAAGCAGAAGACGAAGAAGTAGGACAGCGGCTGCACCGGCGTTGGCTGCACGGTGCCGGAGGCCCGCGCTTGATCGGCCACGATGAAATGTGCCAAGGTAGCGTCAATGGACAAGGAAAACGTCATCGCCACTTTGCGGGCGCACGAAGAGGAGATAAAACGCGCCGGGGTGTTGAGTCTGCGCCTGTTCGGGTCCGTGGCGCGTGACGAGGCCACGCCGGATTCCGATGTGGATCTGATGGCGCGCTTCGACAAGGCGCGCTGCCGGACGTTGTTTGACTACGCGGGCATCGAGGGGCGGCTGGCCGAACTTCTGAACGTCCATGTGGACCTGGCGCCGGAGGACATGATGCACGAGCCTGTAAAAGCCAAAGCCGAGCGCGAGGCCGTGCTTGTCTTTTGAGCGTTTATCCGAATTCCTCGGGCATATCGCCCACGCTGTTCAAGCGATCGAGTCCTTCACAGAGGGCATGAGGTTCGAGGAATTTCGCGCGGACCCGAAAACCGTGGCCGCGGTCGAGAGAATGCTGCTCACCATCAGTGAGGCGGCCAAGCGCATGGGGCCTGGCGTGGAAACGGTGTGTCCCGGCCAGCCGTGGCATAAAGTTCGCGGAATGGGGAACTGGCTTCGTCACCAGTATGACCGCATCGATCTTCAAAGCATGTGGGATACGGTCACTGACGATTTGCCGCCGCTTAAAGCAGCGGTATTGCTGGCTCTCGCCCGCGAGAAGACGTTTGATCCCCCAGAGCCGGAGTAAAGCCAAACATCCCGCCCTATCGCCCAGCCACCTTCGCCTTAATAGCCACCACCGCCGGCTGCAACCCTGCCTTCGCCAGCACCGCGTAAACCGCCAGACCCACGAAGAAACTGTACAGAACCGCCGGTTGATACGGACTCCAAATCCCAACGGCGAAGCCCAGCGCCCATGCCACGTAGCCCGCCCAGTTAATCCCCTGCCGCGGCCCGGACCACTCCTTGCCCGACAGGTAATAATCGGCAACCATCGCTCCGCAAATAGGCCCGAACGAAGCGCCGACAATCACAAACACCTGCACCAGATTCGCAGCCGCTCCCGTGATCGCCAGGATGATCGCCACCGTCACGCCCGCCATCGTTGACGACATGCGCGGCACACCCGGAATCATCGTCGAAAAACTATTGCCCGCAATGAAGGCGCAGAAGCAAGCCGGCGTAATGGACGCCACCGCGAACAGCAGGAACATCGCCGACGCCAGCAGCCCGCCCTGCGCGCCGATCACGGCCTCGTACGTGTAGTTCGTAATCGATGGGTCCAACGCCCGCGCGCCCGCCACGGAAAGTAACGGCAGGCCGCCCGCAATCACGATCGCCAGCGCAATGCCCGTCAATCCGCCCATTCGAACGTCCCTTTCATCGCGACTATTCATTCCGAAGTCCACGCCCGCCGCGCCGGCCGTCGCAAAGAAGCCGATCACCGTTGTCAGGATCGTGAGAAACGCCCCCATCGAATCGTCGATAACCGGCTTGTGCAACGACAATCCGCCCATCGTTTTGAAGAAAACGAACAGGATCATCAACAGCGGTATCACGTTCAAAAACAACGATGCCTTCGCGACGTACTGAATTCCCTTCACGCCGATATAGGCCATGATGTAGCCCCACAGCACAGCGACAATCGCGAACTCCATCGTGCCCGGTCCCGCCGTCGAGCCAACCGCCTTCAGTATGAAAGTCGTCGACGTGAACGTGCCCACCGCGAACCAGCCCAACTGCAGCAGCCCCATCAGCAGTCCCGGCATCAAATATCCGCCCGCGGTGCCGAACGTCGAACTCCCGACCACATACAACGGCAAGCCCGTCTTCATGCCCAACATGCCGGGCACGTAATAGAACAGTCCATAGCTCAAAGCGCCCGCCAGCACGAGCGCCAACAGGCAGAGGCCCAGGCCCGCGCGGTCGATCGTGCCTTGCGCCAGCGTCTGGTAGAAAACGATCCACAGGAACACGCCCGCATAACTGGGCGCGGTGTTCACGAACCACGGTGCGCGGTTCGACGCCGGGTTCGGCGTTGTCTTTTCGATGTAAGCAGGGAGCATGGCGTTGAAGTATATCGTGTCCCAGGCGCGAAGAGTATAGAGCGTTCAAATAAAACAAATCGGCCCCGGTTGCCCGGGGCCGTCTGTTTACTACTGGCTATTCGCGTTCTCCTTTCGGAGAGGGTTAAGCTATTTCTTCTTGGCAGCAGCCTTCTTGGCCGGTGCGGCGGCTTTCTTAGCCGGAGCAGCAGCTTTCTTAGCCGGAGCAGCGGCCTTCTTGGCAGGAGCCGCAGCCTTCTTGGCAGGAGCCGCGACCTTCGGGGCCGGAGCGGCGGCCTTCTTTGCCGGAGCCGCGGCCTTCTTGGCCGGAGCAGCAGCTTTCTTTGCCGGGGCAGCAGCCTTCTTAGCCGGAGCTGCCTTTTTGGCGGTAGCGTATTTCATCGAGTGATTCTCCCTAACATCAAAAATTCGCGATCTCCTTGGAGACCGCAGCGTGTCCCATATATAAATTTGTTTGCGATGCAAGTCAAGGAAAAAGTGAGCCGTGACATGCGTCAAACCCCGTCTGGTAAAGGGTTCGAGCGAAAAAAACGAAGATGCGCGAAAATGTTTTATGAGACGCGATGCATTTTGAGCCAATAGACATAGGCCTTCCACGCACGACGCGAAAAATCGCGCCGCCATTCGCGCCGCCATTCGCGCCGTCATCGTCACTGAAAAAATAGTTTGCGCCAGACTCGAATCGGCGCGCGCGGCGCCTCGAACACGCTCTCTCCGCGCATTGCGAATCAACATGAAACTCTCTCCCTCTTTCACGAAAATGAACACACGCGGAACCGGCCCGGCCACGACGGAATTCGTGCATCGCACAAGCGCGCGAAGTGCCTTTGCGCTCCTTCTCGCAACGCTTTTTTTAATCACGCTGCTCTCCGCCTGCGGCTCTCGCCGCGCAACCGTGCGCGTGCCCGTCCCTCGCATCGGCGCAACCGAGGAAGGCATCGCCAGTTGGTACGGCGAACCCTATCACGGCCGGCGCGCCGCCAACGGGGAACTCTTCGACATGGAACAGTTCACCGCCGCTCATCCATCGCTTCCCTTCGAGACTTGGGTCCGCGTGCGGCTGCTCGCCACGAAGAAAGAAACACAAGTCCGCATCACCGACCGCGGACCCTTCGTCAAAGGACGCATCATCGATCTCTCGCGCGCCGCCGCTCGCGACATCGATCTCCTTCGCCCCGGCACTGCCAAAGTTCGCGTCACCGTAATCGCGCCCCCCAAGGCATATCTCCGCGGCCGTCAGTTCACTGTTCAGGTGAGTTCCGTTCCCGGCAAAGCCCGCGCCGAATCCCTGCAACGCCAACTCGCCCCGCACCACAAAGACGTCTCCATCCGTCACCGCGACGCGAACCCGAAGGGCGGGCACGCCGAAGCCTGGCGCGTCCTGGTCGGCCGGGAGCATTCTCCCGCCGCCGCCCAGAGCGTCCTCGAACGCCTGCGCGACAAATTCCCCAATGCCTTCATCGTCCCTTGGAACGTCGAATAAGGGGTATACCCACAACCGCGGCTAAACATCACCGCATAAAATTTTCCCCCACGCTACCCCTGCGCACTTCAAAATATTTTCAACTCAGCGCAGATTAATCTGTACCGGCACACACTACATAACTAAGGCCACTCTGCGCGCAGTCGCGAAGGTTGACCCAGACGGATACCGATCATGGCCCTTTTTAACCAACCTCACCCCCCCGAACCCACCCTGGTGGGCAACTCCCCTCGCCTTCGTCATGTACAACGAATGGTTGACAAACTCGCCACAGGCCGCTGGCCCGCCTTGATCCTCGGCGAGACCGGTACCGGCAAAGAAGTCGTGTCGCGCTCGATTTATTCCGCCAATCCCGTGGGCCCCTTCGTCACCATTGACTGCTCCTCCTTCGTCGGCCCTCTGATGGAGAGCGAGCTTTTCGGCCACGCCAAGGGTTCCTTCACCGGCGCCGTCAACGCCAAGACCGGCCTCATCGAAGCCGCTAACGGCGGCACTGCGTTCTTCGACGAAATCGGCGAACTCCCCTTAGACCTGCAAGCCAAACTTCTCCGCGTTCTCCAGGAAAAGGAGTTTCGCCCCGTCGGCTCCCTCCAAACAAAGCGTTCCGATTTCCGCATCATCGCCGCCACCAACCGCGATCTGCTGAAGGAAGTGGAAAAGGGAGCATTCCGCCGCGATCTCTATTACCGTCTCAATGTCGTCACCGTCCGCATTGCCCCGCTCCGCGAACGCAAGGAAGACATTCCGCTCTTGATGCGCCATTTCCTCGCCAAGTACGGCTCCGGCCACACGTTCACGCAAGAAGCCATGGACGCCATGCTCAGCTATGAGTGGCCTGGCAACGTGCGCGAACTCGAGAACATGATTCAGCAGATGGTCGCCGTCCGAACCGGCCCGCTCCTTCATCTCAACGATCTTCCCTCGCCCATTCAGAACCATCTCTACGCGCGCCGCGGTCCCGGTCTGGCAATGTCCGCCGTCGTCGGCGGCGGTACGTTTCAAAGCGCCGTTGCCGCTAACCTCATGATGGATACCCTCTTCCTGGACTCCCCCATTCTCCCCCTCACCGAAATGGAACGCCGCGCTATCGTCAATGCCCTAGAATTTACCAAGGGTGATCGCCTGATGGCCGCCGGCCTCCTCGGCATCGGACGGACAACGCTCTACCGGAAATTGAAGGAATATCAGATGGCGGTGTGAGAATAATCCCTCCTGCCGCCCACTACCTATACAGGTGATGGGTAAAACAACCGGCGAAAAAACAAAGGCGCGTCTCCTTTTGGTCGAGAGCGACGCCTGGGACGCGGGACTCGTTCAGGAAGCCCTCGACGAACTCGAGGATCGCCCTCACGAGAACGTCCTCGGCCGCGCCGTCGAACTCTTTCACGCCGAAACTCTCGAAGAGGCTCTCGCCTCCGCTTCCGCTGAGACCTACGACCTCATCCTCCTCGACCTCGCCACCGGCGGCGCA
This sequence comes from Candidatus Sulfopaludibacter sp. SbA3, assembly GCA_945900935.1. Classification (GTDB taxonomy): domain Bacteria; phylum Acidobacteriota; class Terriglobia; order Bryobacterales; family Bryobacteraceae. The sequence continues at coordinate 10,755 of CAMDKT010000043.1, forward strand.
TCCGGCCTCCACGCCTACCTCCGGCTCCGCGACCTGGCGCCGTCAACTCCTTTCGTCATCCTCACCGTTCGCGAAGAAGAATCGTTGGCGCTCACCGCCATCCGCGAAGGCGCAGCCGGCTATCTGCTCAAGGAGGACCTCGACTGCCTGCCCCTTGCTCGAACCCTCCGCGCTGCCTTCGAACACCACCACGCCCTGTTAGCGCGCGAAGAAATGCCCGGTACCGACGATCTCACCGGTCTCACTTCCCGCGCCGGCTTTCTCTATCTCGGCGAGATGCTGCGCCGCCTCGCCTCCCGCTGGCGCAAATCATCGTCCCTCTCCGTCATCAACCTCACCGGCTACGGCCGCATGAAGGACGTCTTCGGTGCCCAGGCCCGCGACCTCGCCCTCATCGAAACCGCCGAAATGGTCCGGGATCTTTTTCCCGATGCCGATCTCCTCGCCCGCACCGGCACCGAACAGTTCGCCATCATCTCGCTCGCCCCCGCCCCCTCTTCCGAATCTCTCCAAACTCGTTCCCGCCATTGGGTCGAAAAACGTATCGGCCGCCAGTCCGTCACCCCGCCCCTGGAATACGACGCCCGCGAAATTTCCCTGGCCGATAGCGACGATTCGCTCGCCGATCTCCTCCGCGCCCCGCTCGCCCAATCCGCCGGCGTGCCAAAATAGGCCGGTGCGCATTGCTCTCGACGCCACTTACAGTCTCGGTCCCGCACTCACCGGTGTCGGCGTCTACTCCCGCGAAATTCTTCATGGTCTCGCGCTTCGTCACCCGCAAGCCCGCTACAGCTTCTGCTACCGCTCCAATAAATTCTTCAAGTCTTTCACCGATAAACTCCCCCCCGGCGCATCCCGCCGTCCCTTCACTGATTCCTGGCTCCCGCCGCACGCTCTCTTCCACGGATTAAATCAACGTGTCCCCGCCGCCCCCACTCGCGGCTGCCTCACCACGTTTCATGACCTCTTCGTCATGACGGGCGACTACTCCACGCCCGATTTCCGCCAACGCTTCACCGCCCAGGCCCGCGACGCCGCCCTCCGTTCCGATCTCATCCTCTGCGTCTCCGCTTTTACCGCCGCCCAGGTCGAATCGCTCCTCAACGTCCACAAACACAAGCTCCGCGTCATCCACCACGGCGTCCATGCTCCCGCCGAACTTCCCGCGCCCGGATCTCGCAAACCCATCGTCCTCAGCGTCGGGTCCATCCAGAAACGTAAGAACACCGCCCGCCTCGTCGAAGCCTTTGAGCAGACCCGTCCCGGGTGGAAACTCATCCTCGCCGGCGCCGCCGGTTTCGGTGCCGCGGACATCACCGCGCTCATCCAACGCAGCCCCCGCGCCGCCGACATCCAAGTCACCGGCTATGTCACCAGCCAAGCGCTCCAATCCCTCTACCGCCGGGCATCTCTCTTCGCCTTCCCCTCGCTCGACGAAGGGTTCGGCATCCCCGTCATCGAGGCCATGGCGTGGGGCATCCCCGTTATCACATCGGATCACTCCGCCCTCGCCGAAATCTCCGGTGACGCCGCCCTCCACGTCAACCCCAACTCCACCGAAGAGCTGACGCAGGCCCTGCAAACCTTAATGGATCAGCCCGGCCTTTGCCGTCAACTCGTAAACCGCGGCCTCGAATGGTCGCGACAATTCACGTGGGACCGCGCCGTCGACCAAACCTGGAACGCCTACCAGGAACTACTTTGAGGAATCTTCGTCCAGCGATATCTTCAGCGCACGCAAGAACTTCTGGTCTTGCGTAGTCCACGATAATTTTCCGCTGCGTCCGCGTACTTTCGATTCCGGTTGGCTCGCCGAAAGCTCGCTTGCTGTCTCCGGCACCCCGTCGTCGTCTTCACCCTCTCCGCGCTTATTGAACCCGATTGTCGCCTCGAGCACCAGAAATACGTCGTACCCCGCCCTCTTGATCTCACCGATCGCTTCCGCGATCCGGTCAGAATCGGACAGGGATTCATTAATCGCATTTCCCAGATCCTGCATCAGCTCTTTCAACCGGTCGTCCAAATGTAAGCCTTTCATCCCAAAATTCTGCCCTAAGGATACCATCCGCCAAGTCTCTGCCATCCTATCGGCACTTCTACCCGTTTCCTGAAGGGTGCCTTATAATTAAAAACGGTTACCCATTCGATGTTTTCGCTCGGCCGAAAGTTTCTTTCTCATGTCCTCCCAGGCATCATGCGCCCCCTGCGCATTCTCTGGAACGAGATGATTGCGTTCGTTTTCATCTGTTTCGCAGTACTCGCCGCGCCAAAAGCCTATAGCTCCTGGAAGGATTTTGACGGCGAGCCCGAACGCCTCTTTCGCCTCGTTCTCTCCACCCTCTTCCTGGTCACGATGCTCTCCTTCGCCGTATTCTCTTTTCTGCGCGCCAAGAAAATCTCGCGCACCGCGCCCTAACTCCTATTCTCATGGCCGAACACCGCGCCGACCAACCCGGAGAGTTCCCATACACCCGTGGGATTTATCCGGACATGTATCGCAAACGTCTTTGGACCATGCGCCAATACGCCGGCTTCGGCACCGCCGAAGAGAGCAATCGCCGCTATCGATTCCTCCTTTCCCAAGGCATCACCGGCCTCTCCGTCGCCTTCGATCTCCCCACCCAACTCGGCCTTGACGCCGATCACCCCCTCGCCGCCGGCGAAGTCGGCCGCACCGGCGTTCACATCGCCTCGCTGAAAGACATGGAACTCCTGTTCGACGGCATTCGCCTCGATCAGGTCTCCACGTCAATGACCATTAACTCCACCGCCGCCACGCTCCTCGCCCTCTACGTCCTGGTCGCCGATTCCCAAGGCGCCGATCGAACCAAACTCAGCGGCACCATCCAAAACGACATCCTCAAGGAGTACATCGCACGGGGCACCTACATCTATCCCCCTCGCCCCGCCATGCGCATCATTACCGATGTCTTCTCCTGGGCCGGCCGCGAACTCCCCGAATGGAATACCATTTCCATCAGCGGCTACCACATCCGCGAAGCCGGCTCCACCGCCGCGCAGGAAATTGCCTTCACACTCGCCAACGCCGTCGCCTACATCGACACCGCTCTCAAAGCCGGTCTAGCCATTGATGACTTCGCCCCGCGGCTCAGTTTCTTCTTCAACGCCCACAACGATTTCCTCGAAGAAATTGCCAAATTCCGCGCCGCCCGCCGCATTTACGCCCATCTTCTCCGCGACCGTTTTCAAGCCAAAGACCCCAGATCGCTTCTCCTCCGTTTTCATACCCAAACCGCCGGCTCCTCCCTCCAGGCCCAACAGCCCGAAGTCAACATCGTCCGCACCGCCATCCAAGCCCTCGCCGCTGTCCTCGGCGGCACCCAGTCCCTCCACACCAACGCCATGGACGAGGCCATCGGCCTTCCCACCGAAGCCGCCGCCACAATCGCCCTGCGAACCCAACAGGTCATCGCCCACGAGTCCGGCGTCACCGCCTACCCCGACCCCTTCGGCGGCAGCCACGTCATCGAAGCTCTAACCGATACACTCGAACGCGATGCCCTCGCCTACATCGAAAAAATCGACGCCATGGGGGGCGCCTTAACCGCCATCGAAGAGGGGTATCAACAGGCGGCGATCCACGACGCGGCCTACAAATACCAGAAGCGAATCGAATCCGGCGATCAAATCGTCGTCGGCGTCAACAAGTTCACCGCAACCGAACCAACCAAGATGCCCGTCTTTCGCATCGACCCCGCAAACGAGCGCCAACAAGTCGACCGTCTCCGCGACCTCCGCGCCTCCCGCAATGCCGAACGCGTCGACACCGCCCTGGACCAAATCGAAAACGCCGCCCGCGCCGGCGACAACCTCATGCCGCCGATTTTATCCGCAGCCAAAGCACTGGCGACCGTCGGAGAAATAGCCACCGCCCTCCGCCGCGTCTTCGGCGAACACCGCTAGCTCCACAATGCCCGTCACATAACGCGCTGAGTGGGGCGAACGGTCGTTGCTGGCGTTCCTCGAGCCGGACTTTCGGACTGCATCCGAGGGTTAGCGGCCACCGGCCGGGATTTCCGGGGCCAATTTCCGGGTGACCCGTTATCCCGCCGGAGATTGCCACTTTTATGGTTTGCCAACTACTCACCCAAATGAATTCCTAAACACTGCGTTATCCAGGTTCTATTCCGTCTGAGCACCCCGGAAACGCGTGGGACAGCGGTAGACTGATGGGCGTGACGACGAACAGAATAGGCGGAAGGAGGCAGAATCGTGAAGGTCCGTGACGTGCTGAAAATGCTCCGGAGCGATGGCTGGTTTCTGAGGAATCAGGAGGGCAGTCACCGTCAATTCATCCATCCCGGCAAGCCGGGAAAGGTTACGGTCGCTGGACTGTTAATTGCAAAGAAGCTACGAAGGGCTGTGGTACAAGATAAGGGGATGGAAAATTCGTGCCGATCAGAAACAAGACTCTCTCGCCGATATTGGTTTGTTTAGCAGCCACAACAACTTCGATTTCACAAGACCGTCCTGTCACCCCGGAGATGGTCGAAAAGCTGTCCAAATCCGTGGTCTTGATAAAAGGCAACGACGACAAAGGGGTCGTGTTCGGGAGTGGCTTTTTGCTGTCGTCCGACGGGAAGATCGCAACGAACCTCCATGTCATCCGAACGTTGAAATCTGGCGGAGTCCAACTTCAATCAGGAGACATCTTTGATTCTTTTACGATACTTGCCTTCGATGACCGCAAAGACTTAGCGATTCTGCAAATTGCCGGATTCGATCTCCCGGCAATCGAGTTGGGCAATTCCAACGATGTGAAAGCAGGTGAGCCTGTCGTGGCGATTGGCAGCCCACGCGGCCTTCAAGGAACAGTGACTGCCGGGATTATTAGTTCAATAAGGGACAATCCCGCTGGATTCAAAACTATCCAAACCGATGCCGCCGCCAACCCTGGTAACAGCGGGGGGCCGCTTGCGAACGGTAAAGGTCAAGTCATCGGAGTCGTTACATCGAAGCTCAGAGGTTCAGAAGGGTTGAACTTTGCTGTGCCCATCAACTACGCACGTGGTTTAGTGGCCGCAGCAGGAAGACCGATGACTCTTGAAGGGTTGAAGGCCGCCTTGAGTTCTTTACCAACGGATTCATTCACGAACGGTCCGACGTTTCCGGCACTTTGGAAATCGATGAGCAGCGGTACGAACGTCAAGGTTCGCTCCCAGAATGACATCGTCTACACCGAAGCAATCCTTCCCGAAGAGGCAGCAAAAGCGGGATTCTTCTATGGATGGGAGTTGCGGAAGAACAGTACGGGATATAGCGGGACAGCACGTCACATCGTGGCCTGTAGCTACGATACGGACGATTGGGCCAGACTCAGCGTCAAAACCGTTTCCAATCGGTGCACTTTTGAGAATCCCGTGGAGTTTTCTCACTTTTCTGAATCGCGGATTGAAGGGCGATTAAATCATCCGCCGGACAACGCGAAGCTCAACTGTAGGAAGTGTACTTTCAACAAGCCAAGGGTATGGCAAGCATTCGTATGGATTCCCGAATAGCCTTCGCGTCTGGCAATGCGGCGGTTGGCAGAAGTGCCTCATTTCTGCCTATGTTTCCCCTCGCCCGGAATAGCCATCCCGCCAGCGCTGATGAATTAAGTGGATCGGGTGCTACCCTGCGATGTCTTCCTCGTCTGGCGGTGCTGAAAGCGGAGATTACCTGCTCCGGCATTGATACCCCGTCACCTCCGCCCTTCGTATCTCGCGATCCCAGACTTTTGGAAATTTTCCAAACACACCGGCCGGCGGTGAGAAACGATTAACTATGCCCGCTGACTCATCTTCGGATCGGCGCGAATGGCCCGCTTCGCTGATGGCAGCGTTGCGCTTCTATCTTGTGCCGCTGCCCGAATTCTCCGTCTCACTGCCCCACTCACGCTGGGTACACCCTACCCAACGCGGGTTCGTAAAAACCTACGGGCTTAAAATTGAGATTCGCCAACTTCAGCAATCTTGATCCACGGGAGAGGCCTAGGCTGGAGAACCGCTTGAACGATACAGCACGTCAAGCGTCTGAATACAGTTTAACAGGGTCACTGGAGCGATTCCGAAGCCTTCGTCTGCGTTGCGCATAAGCGAATACAAGGCGCAGTGAACCACTCCAACGGGGGGAGTCGATCGGTTCGCAATAGACATCCGAAACCATCGGCAGTTTCCGTGCCTTTAACTGTTAGCGATCATCTAAAAACGTATTTTTTTGAACGCCCCGCCGACCGGTATCGGTGCGGGACGACCGGGAAGGGATCAATCCATGAACTCTG
>CAMDKT010000044.1 GCA_945900935.1 Candidatus Sulfopaludibacter sp. SbA3
TTCGTTTATCAAACACGCTGTTTCTCCACCGGCCAGATGGCCGCGACCCTTTAAATCATATATCGCGGATCAGAGATCGCCCCATCCGCGGGAACTTGCCGGTGTCTCAAACACGCCGCTCCTCCACCAGCCAGATGGCCGCAATTCCAAAAACATAGATCCCGGCGCAAATCGTCCCCACCAACGGATAATCGCCCCCAAGCGCGCTGAACAACATCCCCGCTCCCAACACGCCAACCGCCGTCGCGAATCTTCCTGAGTTATACGCCAGGCCGCTCCCCGTCGCCCGCACCGCCACCGGAAATAGCTCCGGCAAATAGAGCGCCAGCCACCCGAAGAACAACGTCGCTACCAGCCCCTGCGCAAATACCACCGCGTGGAAGCCCGGCTGTAGCGGCGCGGTCATTTGGAACATGGCGATTGTCAGCGCCGATGCGCCCGCGCTGATGAACAAGTAACTCCGCCGCCGTCCCATCCATCCCGCTAATTGCGCCCCGACAAGACTTCCAATCATCGCGCCAATAGCCCACCAGCCTTGCGTCGCGGCCTTATATGCAGTGTTCGACGCGCCCGCTACACTATCCGCCCAGGGTATCATCCACTTACTCGCCGCCCACGCGCCCACCATTGGAATCGCGCTAATCACTATCGCCCCCAATGTAACTCGCAACAGCGATGGCCGGAACAGATCCTTCAGCGGTGTTGGCTTTTTCCGCGACAAACCCCGTGACTCCAGCCACGCCGGCGATTCCGGCAGCGCCACCAGCACGACAATTCCCAGCAGCGCCGGCACGCCGGAAAGCTGAAAGATCCAGCGCCATGAATCCGGCGTAATCGGCCACAAACGCGCCAATTGTGACAACAGCAATATCCCCGCGTTCAGCCCCGCTGACATCACGCCGGAGACCAACGGCTTCGACGCTCCCGGCCAGCTTTCCGCCACCAGCGCCATGCCGTTCGGCCACATCCCGCCAACGCCCAAACCGACAAGAAACCGCAATACCAGCATCTGTTCCACGGTCTGCGCCCACGCCCCCATCGCAGCGAAAATCGAATAGAACAGGATGCTCAATCCCATCGCCCGCGTCCTGCCGATCCGGTCTCCCAAATTGCCTAACGCAATTCCGCCCACCGCCGCTCCCAACATCAACGCCGCCGTAAATCGCGCAAACCAATCGCCGCCCGCCGTCGCCGAAAACGCCGTCCCCAATAGGCTTTTCGAAACCGACAGCGCCGCGATCGGCATCAGCCCCAGTTCCACGCCGTCAAAGACCAGTCCCAGCACGGATGCCGCCAACACCGCCATCCGCGCTCCCCGCGTCATTTCCATCCCCGCTAGTGTATATTGACGCGAGGTATATATGAACACTACGCACCGCCGATATTTTCTCGCCGCCGGGGCCGCCGCGCTATCCCGCCCCGCCGCCGCCGCGCCTTCCGATACGGTGCGCGTCGGCATGATCGGCATGGGCGGCCGCGGCACCGCCATCATGACTTCGGAGCTGAAAAACGTTCCGAACGTGAAGCTCACCCATGTCTGCGATGTCGATCAGGCCCGCCTGGAAAAGGCGCAGGCCAACGCTGATAAGGCCGGCTTTGGCAAAGTCCGCGGCAGCGGTGATTTGCGCCGGGTTCTGGAAGATAAAGAAGTGGACGCCGTCATTATCGCCACCCCCGATCACTGGCACGCCCCGGCCACGATTCTCGCCTGCGCCGCCGGTAAGGATGTCTACGTCGAAAAGCCCGTCTCGCATAATCTTCGCGAAGGCCGCCTGATGGTGGAAGCCGCTCGCAAGTACAACCGTGTCGTGCAAGCGGGAATGCAATCGCGCAGCCGTCCCAGCACGATTAAGGCGATCGAAATTGCCCATTCCAAGCAACTTGGCCGCGTCCTGATGGCCAAGGCCTGGAACTCGCAGCAACGCGATAACATCGGCCAGAAAACGAATGGCCCCGCCCCGCCCGGCGTCGATTACGATACCTGGGTGGGGCCGGCGGAAATGGTGCCCTTCAACGAAAATCGCTTCCACTACAACTGGCACTGGAACTGGAATTTCGGCACCGGCGACATGGGTAACGATGGCGCGCATCAGATCGATCAGGCTCGCTGGGCGTTGGGAACCGATTTGCCCAAACGAGTCAGCGGTTCGGGGAACAAGTATTACTTTCAGGACGATCAGGAAACGCCCGATACGATGAATATGACCTTTGATTATGGCGACAAAGGCTTGGTGTGGGAGATGCGGATCTGGCACGATTACGGACTGGAAGGCATCGACAACGGCGTGGCCGTTTATGGCACGGAAGGCTTTCTTCACATCGGAAGCTGGAATCGAAAATGGGGTTATCGGCTCTTCGATAAAGCTGGCAAACTGGTCGATGCGCAGCAGGACGGGCTGCCCGACTTCCACATGCAGAACTTTGTCGATTGCGTTATCAGCCGCAAGCGCCCGAATTGCGATATCGAGATCGGCCACATTTCCAGCGCCCACTGTCATCTGGGCAACATCGTCACTCGCACGGGCCGCAATGTTGCGTTCAACCCTGCCAACGAATCCATCCCGAATGACGCCGAAGCGAACGCCCTTCTCCGGCGTAAGTACAGAACGCACTGGGCCACTCCGAAAGGTGTCTGATGTTACTTCGCCGCCAATTACTCACCGGCGTCTCCGCCGCGCTCACGGCCCAGCCCAAGCCTATTGCCGCGCTTGGCAAGGCCACGTCGTTCTACTACGGCGGCGAGTGGGACAAGCCGTTCCTTTATCCGATACGGACCGTTTCCGGGCGCAACGTTGCCCGCCGCTACCCCGTTGAAATCGTTCCCGGCGAAGAGACCGATCACATCTGGCATCGCGGCCTGTGGTACGGCCACGGCATCATCAACGGCCACGACTTCTGGCGCGAACTGGGCCGTGACAAAACCGCGCGCCTCATCATGAACGGCGCACCCCGCACGCAGACAAACGCCGTCCATGGAAACTTCGCCATGGTAACAGCTACGGGCGAGCGCCTCGGCTCGATCGACGAGTCATTCAGCACGAAGGACGACGGGCCGCTCCGTTACATCGATGCGCGGATTCAAATCAACGCCGATCAAAAGGCCCCGCTGACCTTCGGCGATACCGACGACGGCGGCTTCGCCTTTCGCCTTAACGACCATTTCCGCGAGGACCGCGGCGCACGTCTCCGCAATGCCAACGGACTGGAAGGAACGAACAAGATTTGGGGCCAGGCATCCCGGTGGGTCGACTATTCCGCGGTTATCGACGGCACACCCGCCGGCGTCGCCATTTTTGATCATCCGTCCAACCTGCGCCACCCCACGCAATGGCACGCTCGCGGTTATAGCCTCTGCGCCGCCAACCCATTTGCGAGCAAAAGCTTCAGTAAGAACAAGGGCCCGGACGGGTCATACACCCTCCCCGCCGGGAAATCGCTGACGCTTCGTTACCGGGTACTGATTCACGAAGGTCCCTGCGAGCCGGAGCGAATCGAGGGTCTCTATCAGTCATGGGCGGCCGGGGCCTGAAAAAAGCACACTCCGCCAATCCACGTCTCCCGGATCGTCACCGACTTCGCCGGCGCGTCAAAATCAAACACCACAAAATCCGCACGGTCCCCCGCCGCCAGTCCCCGCTGACGCCCCGCAATCCGCCCAACCCGCGCCGGATTCCGCGTCGCCATCGTCAACGCCTCCGCCAACGAAAGCCCGGCAATTCGCATCAAATTCTCCACGCCCCTGTGCATTTTCAACGCCGATCCCGCCAATCGCGTCTGCCCGGCGAGCACAACGCGGTCATCTTCCGTCAGATCCACCGCCTGATCTCCCAACATATACCGCCCCGGCGTCGCCCCGGCCGGAGAACTGGCGTCCGTCACCAGAATCGACCGCTCTATCCCCTTCGCCCGCAGCGCCACTTTTAAGAAGGCGGCACCAATGTGAATGCCGTCGACAATGAAATCGGCATTCAAGCGGTCTTCCGCCAGTTGTTCCCACAAGTAGTTCGGATGGCGAGGCATCACCCCGTGCGCGCCGTTCCCCAAGTGTGTTGATAACGTCGCCCCAGCGCTCACAGCGGCTTGAATATCCGACCCCTGCGCCGCCGTGTGCCCAATCGCGACTGTGACGCCGTCCCGAACCAGCGCTTCGATATACGCCGGCGCCCCGGGCCATTCCGGCGCGATCGTGACCAGCTTTACCAGTCCGTCCGTCGCTTCCTGCCAACGCCGGTACTCGTCCACATCCGGCGGCCTGACATGCTGCTTCGGATGCGCGCCCCGCGGGCCTTCCTCCGGGGAAATGTGCGGCCCCTCCACGTGGAATCCCTCTATCGCCACGCCTGCCGCCAGCGCTCGCTTGGCCGCGTAAAGGTTCCGCAAGGACCCTAACATTCCGGGCACGCTTCCCGTAATCACTGTCGGCAATAGCCGCGTTGTCCCCGTCGCAAACTGCGCGCGCAGTGATCGCCCAATCTCCTCGTGCGGCGTATCCGGCGAATTATAATCCACGCCGGCGAACCCGTTGACTTGCAGATCGATGAACCCCGCCGCCAAATGCGGCAGTCCGGCGGCTGGTTCCACCAAGTCGTCGGCCATCTGAATCAGGGAGCCGAATTCGAGCAAAATATTGCCGCCGCGCAGGACATCATGGCCGAAACATTTTTTTGTCATCTTGATTTATCCACAGCTTCCCCACAGATTGGTATTTCTAACTCTAACAAAAGAAACGAAAAAAAAGGTTGTGGAGGACCCTTCTTTTCCGCTGGTATCCGGAGCCGGAAACTGGTACAACTGTGTACAGATTCCGCGGGTTGTGGCGTACGAGGCTTATCTCGGGGGAGGTGGCCGGAGCGTTCTTCCCGCGGTTTTCGTTTTCACGGTTTTGTAGTGATAAGAATCTGTCACGGCGTGATTCGCCCCACGTCGCGGCATGCAGGTTCCGGGGCGCTTCCTGAAATCGGCGTCCCCACTTTCGCGCCACGGATTCAAAGCCCTGGCACAAAAGTGGAGGCGTCGCCCACAGAGGGCGACTCGGAACCGACCCTAAACGGATGTCAGCCAGCCTTCGGTATCGGGTTCAGTCCCGTCGATGATGCCGAAGAAGGCCTTCTGCAGCAACTCCGTCACAGGCCCGCGCTCGCCGGAACCGATCTTGATTTTGTCGATCGAACGAATGGGTGTCACTTCCGCGGCCGTCCCGGTGAAGAACACCTCATCGGCTATGTACAACATCTCGCGCGGGATCATCGATTCGGTAATTTCAATTCCCAGCTTCTTCGCGAGTTTGAGAATGGAATCGCGGGTGATCCCCGGCAAGGCCGAATTCCCCAGCGGCGGCGTGACCATCTTGCCATCCCGGACAACGAAGATATTTTCGCCCGAGCCTTCGGAAACGTAGCCGTTCGTATCCAGCGCAATGCCTTCGACATAGCCATTGAAGTGCGCTTCCATCCGGATCAACTGCGAGTTCATGTAATTTGCCGCGGACTTTGCCAACGCGGGCAAGGTATTCGGCGCGATGCGGTTCCAGGACGAGATGCAGACGTCCACGCCTTCTGCCAGCGCCTCTTCGCCCAGATATTGGCCCCACTTCCAACAGGCTATGTAGAGATCCAGCGGATTGTTAATTCCCAGCACTCCGACATCGTTATAACCGCGGAGCAAAATCGGACGTACGTAGCAGGCATCCAGCTGGTTGACGCGGATCAGATCAATGGTCGCCTTCGTCATATCGGCGATTGCGTGCGGGATTCCGTCCATGCGGTAAATCTTTGCGGAATCCAGCAGCCGCCGATAGTGTTCGTTTACACGGAACAGCCGGGGCCCATTCGGAGTGGAATAGCAACGGATGCCTTCAAACACCGCGCTGCCGTAGCTTACAACATGGGAGAGCACATGTATCTTGGCTTCATCCCAACGGATAAATTCACCGTTACACCAGATTTTTTCTGTAGGCGTCAACATCCAACCATTATAAGCGGATCTCCATGCGAGGCCGGAAACGGCCACTCAGTGTAAAATGACGAGTGGGAATAGGGAGCCAAGTTTTCATGCAAATTCGCCGCGTCCTGCCGCAAATCCTTCTCACCGCCGGTTTTCTTTTCGCCGCCGAAAAACAGCGCGTGCTCAAGCCGGGTTGGAATCTTTTCAAGCCTGCCGACGACGTCAAGATGGGCCAGGAATACGCCAGAGAGCTCGAACGTCAGGTCCATGTCGTCAGCGATCCCACGCTCCACTCGTATGTGAACCGCATCGGCCAGCGCCTGGTGAATGGCATCGAGGGCGAAAAATTCCCATTCACGTTCAAGGTTGTCAATGACCTGTCCCTCAATGCGTTCGCACTTCCCGGCGGGCCGATGTACGTCCACACCGGCCTCATTGCCGCCGCCGATAGCGAAGCGCAAATCGCCGGCGTGCTCGGCCATGAAATGGGCCACGTCATGCTCCGCCATGGCACCAATCAGGCCTCCAAGGCCAACCTGATTCAGATCCCCGCCATGATCGCCGCCGGCCTCTTTGAACGAGGCGGCATGATGGGTCAACTCGCCCAGATGGGAATCGGTCTCGGTGCCAACTCGGTCCTGTTGAAATTCTCGCGCACCGCCGAAAACGACGCGGATCTCTTCGGCGCTCGGCTGGTCCACAAGGCCGGATACAACCCGGTCGAACTCGCCCGCTTTTTCGAAAAACTCGAAGCCGATGGCGGCCGAAGCGGCAAGATGCAGGAGTTCTTCGCCAGCCATCCCAACCCCGGCAATCGTATACAAAACATTCAGGGGGACATGAAGTTCTATCCCCAAAAACCCTACGAGGCCGCGGCGCTCACTCCCGAACTCGTGAAGGCGCGCTCGATTATCAAAACCCTCCCCGCGCTGGGCAAGAAGCCCGCCCAAGGCCAAGTCCAGGTGCCGGCGGGGCCGCCTGTTTCCATCACAGTCCCGAATGGCTTCAAGGCCCATCAAACCTCGATATACGCCATCGCCTATCCCGGCGATTGGACGGTTCGGCCAGCCCAGGACGGCGTCTCGGCGTCCATTATCGCCGCGGACGGGGCGGTGAAGGGTGCCAGTGGCCAGGAAGACATCGGCCACGGGATCATGCTCAGTTTCGTCCAGCCCCAAACTACCGATATCAACGCCGCGACGGAGGAAATCCTCAAAGGCATTACCCAAGGCAACCCCAATCTAAAAATTTCCGGCAGCCCGCAAAGCGTAAGAATAGATAACTACGTGGGTCGGGTTACGCCAATGCAAGGGCCGTCCTCCATGCGCCCCAGTGAGCGGGAAAATGTCCTCGTCCTTACCGTCATGCATTCGCGCGGAATGTTCTACGGCGTCTTTATCGCCCCTGAGTCCCGCTGGCGCGTGGCCGAGCCGGAATACCAACAGATGATGCAATCGCTTCGCTTCAGCCGCTAAACGTGACTTTCGCAAAACCGGGCGCGTTTTAAAAAGATTCCCGGGGCTTGCAGGATTGGCCGCCGATGAACGCCGATCAACGCCGATAAGTGGTCTCGCGTTATCCGCGTTGATCGGCGTTCATCAGCGGCCAGTATTACGACAGTGGCGGCTCAACGCTGCCGGGCTAGAGCATCTCACGGCGATGCGGTCAGGGCTCCGGCGGTGGAAGAGTTTGTCCCTGGCTGGGGGCCGCCACGGGTTAAGCTTTAGCTATGCGGTGGATCCTACACATCAGCTTCGCGGCAGGCGCATTTGCGCAAACGCCGGATTTTCAGCGGGATATTCGACCGCTGCTAGCGAAAAAGTGCGTGGCCTGCCACGGCCCAGATGAGCAGGCGCGCCAGGCGGGTCTGCGCCTGGACACGTTTGACGGCGCCACGAAGGCGAGGGCGATCGTTCCGGGCGACGGCGCGAACTCCCGCTTGCTCGCCCGGGTTTCACACGCTACCACGCCCATGCCGCCAACGGGGCCGCGGTTAACCGACACCGAAGTTAGCCTGCTGCGGAAATGGATCGACGGCGGGGCGGTTTATACGAACCACTGGGCGTATGAGAAGCCGAAGCGTCCAGTGGGGAACAGTATTGATCATTTCATTCAGGCCAAGCTCGCCGAACATCGATTGACGCCCTCGAAAGAGGCGGATCGCGCGACGCTGGCCCGCCGCGCGGCATTGGACCTGACCGGAGTTCCTCCAGAGGCCTCGGGCTTAGCCCCGTATCTGAAGGACGGGAACTTTGAGAAATACGTCGACTCTTTATTGGCAAGTCCGCAGTATGGTGAGCGCTGGGCGAAGATCTGGCTGGATCTGGCCCGCTACGCCGACACCCAAGGCTACGAAAAGGACAACAAGCGATCCATTTGGCCCTACCGGGATTGGGTGATCCGCGCCTTCAACGATAACCTGCCGTTCGATACGTTCACGATCCTGCAATTGGCCGCCGACCTGACGCCGGATACATCGATTGACGATTTAATCGCCACGGGATTTCATCGGAACACGATGACCAACACCGAAGGGGGCACCGACGACGAGGAGTATCGCGACATCGCCATCCGCGACCGCATCGCGACGACGGGCCAAGTGTGGATGGGGCAAACCTGGGGCTGCGCACAGTGCCACACGCACAAGTACGACCCGCTGACGCACAAGGAGTTCTACCAGATCTACGCCTTCTTCAATCAAACGGCCGATGACGATCATCCTTCGGACCGGCCCGTGCTGAAGCTGACATCGTCGGCATCAACGCTCGTGATGAAAGAGCTGACGGAAGACAAACAACGGAAAACGCGCATTTATGATCGCGGCAACTATCTGACTCCCGGCGACGAGGTGAAGGCCGGGGTACCGGCGGCGTTTCATCCGCTACCGGGAAAAGCGCCGAAGAACCGCTTGGGCTTTGCTCAGTGGCTGGTGAGCCCGGAAAATCCATTGACCGCGCGAGTGACCGTCAACCGCTTTTGGAGCCGGCTTTTCGGGACCGGGCTGGTGGAATCCGAGGAGGACTTCGGCACACAGGGCATCGGACCGACACACGCCGAACTTTTGGATCTGCTCGCGCTTGACTTTCAGAAAGACTGGGATGTCAAGAAACTGCTGAAGCGGATTGTCATGAGCGCGACTTACAAACAGTCATCCGATGTAACTCCGGAGTTACTGCGGCTTGATCCGGCGAATAAGTTATACGCGCGCGGGGCGCGTTTCCGTCTGGATGCGGAAGTGGTGCGGGACCAAGCGTTGGCGGCGGCCGGCCTGCTGAGCGGGAAACAGTTCGGCCCGCCGGTGATGCCGTGGCAGCCGGATGGCGTTTGGCTGGTCGTCTATAACGGTGACAATTGGGCGACTTCGAAGGGCGAGGACCGCTACCGGCGGGCGTTGTATACATTCATGCGGCGCACGAGCGCGTACCCCTCCATGATGAATTTCGATGCGCCGAACGGCGAAACCTGTACAATCCGGCGCATTCGCACGAATACGCCGCTGCAGGCGCTGACTTCGTTGAACGATCCGGCATTTATGGAAGCGGCGCAGCGGTTGGCCGAGAAGGCATTGAAGGAATCTCCGCAGGATCCCGCGAAACGGCTGTTTGAGCTGGTGCTGCTGCGGCCGCCAACGAAGGCTGAAGCGGCGCGGTTAAGCCTGTTACAACGGCAGACAGAAGCGGAACTGCGCACGCAGCCGGAGAATGTGAGTAAGTTACTGCGCTACAGCGAAGTGCTGTATACAGAAGACCGTGTGGCGACGCTGATTCCCGACGCGCGCACCGGTGCCAGGGAATGGCGGTTCGTGACTAACGATCCGGGCGTTGATTGGACGCGGACCGCCTACGATGATAGTAAGTGGGGCGCTGGACCGGGCTACTTCGGCTTCTTCACCAAACCCAATGAGACGACGCCGATCAAGACGGCATGGAACACCGAAACGCTGTTCCTGCGTTACGTGATTGAACTGCCGGAAAAGGTGCCAACGAAGTACAAGATGCCGGCGCGGACGAATTCGCAGTTCGATGTCTGGGTGAACGGCGTTTCGGCGTTGAATAACATCTTTGAGCGATCGGGCCATTACGAGTACTCGCTGAACGACGATGGCCAAAAAGCGTTTCGTCCCGGAAAAAACGTGATTGCTATTCGTGTCGCGCGGTATGGCACGCAGTCGAATGGTCAAGTATTTGATCCGGGCCTGGTGGCGTCGCTTCCGTTGGCGGAGACGAAGGCCGCGCGGACGGACGCGGCCCGCGCGGCTTGGGTGGTAGTGGCGAACACAGTGTTGAATCTGGACGAAACGGTGACACGGCGATGAACGAGCGAATGCAAAAGGCGCTGGCCGAAACGCGGCGGCATTTTCTTTCCGGCTGCGGCATTGGTTTAGCGAACATGTTCCTGGCCGAGGCACAGCCGAAAAAGCCGCATCACACGCCGAAAGCGAAGTCAGTTATCTTCCTGCACATGGCAGGCTCGCCGAGTCAGTTGGAGCTATTCGATTACAAGCCGGAGTTAGTGAAGTACAACGGCAAGCCATGTCCGGATGAGCTATTGAAGGGCAAGCGTTTCGCCTTTATCAAAGGCGTTCCGAAGATGTTGGGCACGCCGTACAAGTTCAAACAGCACGGGCAGTCGGGCGCGTGGGTGAGTGAATTGATGCCGCATTTCTCGACCGTCGTCGACGACGTGACCATCGTGCGCTCCATGAGCACGGATCAGTTCAACCATGCGCCGGCGCAGTTGTTTGTGCAAACCGGTAATCCCCGGTTTGGATTTGCCTCAATGGGCGCCTGGGCGACCTATGGCCTGGGTACAGAAAATCAGGATCTGCCGGGTTTTGTCGTGTTGACCAGCGGCGGGAACAATCCCGATGCCGGCAAAAGCCTGTGGGGCAGCGCGTTCCTGCCGAGTGTCTTTCAGGGCGTGCATTGCCGGTCCCACGGTGACCCGGTTCTGTTCCTTTCCGACCCCGAAGGCATGACGCGAAGCGTGCGGCGGAAGACGCTGGACGCGCTGAAAGATCTGAATGTCATGCAGGCCAAACAGGCCGGCGATCCGGAGACTGAAGCGCGCATGGAGCAGTACGAACTGGCCTATCGCATGCAGATTTCGGTGCCGAAGGTGATGGACATTTCCAGGGAACCGGAGGCGGTTCACTCCGCTTACGGCACCGAACCGGGCAAGACGAGTTTAGCCAATAATTGCCTGCTCGCCCGGCGGTTGGTGGAAAATGGCGTGCGGTTTGTGCAGATCTACGACTGGGGCTGGGACCACCATGGGACCAGCAAACGCGATGACATTCAATACGCGTTGCAGCCGCACATTAAGACGGCCGATCAAGCGGTGACGGCGCTGCTGAAAGACTTGAAACAGCGCGGGCTGTTGGACCAGACGCTGGTGGTCTGGGGCGGGGAATTCGGGCGTACACCGATGCGCGAAAATCGCGGCGGGGCTGAAGGCGCGTTCATCGGGCGCGATCATCATCCGTATGCCTACACGATGTGGATGGCGGGCGGCGGTATGAAAAAGGGGCTGAATTACGGCGAGACGGATGAGATCGGTTATTACGTGACGAAAGACAAGATGACTCCGCGCGATTTGCAGGCGACGATTCTGCATCAGATTGGCCTGGATCCGCATAAGCTGCACTATCCGTATCTGGGGCTGAACCAGAGATTGATCGGGCCGACGGATGAGGGCCGAGTGATGAGGGATCTGTTAGCGTAGTGGTGAAAGACGCGCAGGGCCAATGGAAACAGGCCAGCCCTAACGTATTGAAGGCCGCGGATAAAATGCCTCCAGGCGCCGAAAAGTCGCTGAAGACGAAAGAAGCGCTGGTGGCGACGGCCAGCGAGAAGCCGGTCGCGAAAACAAGATAAGAGGCGCTCCCCGCCTGTTGGCTCATCGTCCACATGTCGCGTTCATGCCATGGTGTTACAAAGGGCGGAGCGGCCAACACGCCGCCGTTGGTGAGGCAGGAAACCGCGTAACCGGCGGCCATCGCGAGCGCGGCCATTAGCAGAAATGGCCGGTAGGATTTCTCGCGGCCGTGGGATTCCAGATACATGTAAGTCAGCGATCCGGCCAGAACCGGGATCGTCCATGTCAAAAAGCCGAGCGGTCCGCCATCGATGACACGGTTCGTTCGCAGCCATTCATGCCACCAACTGGCCGAGAGCCAAACATGGATCGCCGCCGAACCAACGAGCCAAATCATCTGTGTCCGCGCCGAGCGTGCGATCACGGGCAGCACCCAAAGGCTCGTTACGCCAATATGAACCAGCGCCTGGAACATCGACCGGCGCCAGGCGGTGGACAAAAATCCGCCGAGGCCGTCTTTCGAAAGCGCTTCCCAGGAAGGAAATTTGCCATCGAGATGGTACACCACCACGCCAACGAGAATCAGCCCGAAGCCGCGGACGATGGCCTGCCGGTACGCCTGCGCCGCCCCCACTTTTTCAACACGCCGGAGAAACGCTAAACGAAAAGCGAATCCGACAGCGAAGAAAAACTGCGGCATGATGGTGTCGGCATAGCTGCAATACGTGTTGTGGTGCTTCAGCAGCGGGTGAACGGCGGCAAATATTCACCAGAAACATGCCGGCTACGGTATAGCCGCGGAACTGATCGAGGGAGTGGAGCCGATCACGCGGGGGCGAGGGCATTCGCTATTAGTATATGGTGCGCCCGACAAGATTCGAACTTGTGACCTCTGGCTTCGGAGGCAAGCGCTCTATCCAGCTGAGCTACGGGCGCACACCGCGTTTAAGCCTTTTATTATACACCGAAAACTACTTCGCGCGCTTCGCCACGAATTCCTGCGCGCCGCGCTGCGTCTGGCTCTTCATCTTGATCTCGTCGCCGGCAACCACACCCGTATAGGCGCGCACCATGCTGTTGCCGTTGAACTCGAGTTTCACGTTGAAGGCGATATTGTCCCCATCGATTTTCCCGTCGCTGATCGCCACATCCGCTCCCTGCGGCCCGGACATGGTGCCAGTAAGCTCCGCGCCGCTGGCCTTCAGGTTGTAAACCACTTCGCGAGTCTGGTTATCACGGCCGGGAACCTGGGCGATCCATTTACCGGTCACATCGGCGGCCGCGGCCGAAACGGTGAGCAAGGCGGCGATAGTGAAAAGCTTTTTCAGCATGATATTCGTAGGGCGTCCCGCTTCAGATACAGGTTACGCCTTCATATTGGATTCGCGTACGATTTGCGTCCGTTTGTTATGCTACAGGCAGAAGTCTGGATTCTGGACTTACGGAATTGAGCCACGGATATTTCTATGAAAACCACCGCCAAGATCCAGCATAAAGGTCAGGTAACCATTCCCACCAGTGTCCGCCGCCAAGCCGGCCTGACCAAGGGCGATTTTGTGAATTTTGCTTTTCAGCGAGGCAGGATTGTCATCACCCCCAGGTTGGTGATTGACCGGTCCCAATACCCCAACGCTGACGCCGAATACACCCCGGCGCAACGGCGCATCATCGATGCCCGTCTCGACGAATCAGAGGAAGACCTGAAAAAAGGCCGTACCTTCGGCCCCTTTAATACTGCAGAGGACATGATCGCGCACATGAAAGGTCAACTGAAGCAAAGAGCCGCCGCCAAGAAAACCAAAAGCTCTCGATGAAGATCGACTACCTTCCGCGTGCGCTGCAAGCGCTGGAAGACGCTCCTGATCGACGTGCGCAAGGCATTCTTTAAGCAAGGGCAAGCACGTATCAACCGGCACTGGCGGTTCTATTTCAACATCGTGGGGGACACCTACATCATCCGGGACATCGTGCCTCACCCTAAAAAATAGCCAAACCCGAACATTTCCGCCTTCTGATTCGACAGGGGAACCGCATGAAACCATGTTTGGATTGGGTTCAGTGATTTGGATGGGAGCGTTCGGCATATTCCTAACCGCGAAGGAATTCGATATACTGCGATGAACCGACGGGCCTCGCGCCTGCCGGGATAAATCCATGAAGCTCAACCTACTTTGGATGCTGGTGCCACTGGCCGCGCTCCCCCTAGCCGCGCAACCCAGCTTTGACCGCGACATTCGCCCGATCCTGCAAAAACAGTGCCAGGGGTGCCACCACCCGGCCGGTGCCGCATCCGATTTGGATGTCACATCCTATGCGGCTTTTGCTAAAGGCGGTAAACGCGGCCCCGGATTCGTCGCCCGCAAGCCGGATGAGAGCCTGACGATCAGCTACATCACCGGCGACGTGAAACCTCGGATGCCAATGGGGCAGGCCGCGCTCGCCCCTGAAGATATTGACCGTTTTCGCGCCTGGATCGACTCCGGGGCCGTTGACGATTCCCCTGTCGTTATCAGCGATAACAGTCCTTCCGTCTATCTCCAGCCGCCGGTGATCACCGCGCTCCGCTGGTCGCCCGACGGCCAACGTATCGCCGTCTCCGGCAATCGCGAAGTCCTGGTCCATTTGGCCGATGGGTCCAAACTCGTTCAACGTTTGGCCGGTAAAGCCGAGCGGATTCTTTCGATTGCTTACAGCGCCGACGGCAACACGCTGATCGCCGGCGGCGGCACTCCAGCGCAGTTCGGCGAAGTGCAGATCTGGGACGCCAGGGCAGGGAAGCTGCTCCGCTCCGCCACGTTGACGAATGACACGGTGTTCGGTGCCTCCATCGCCCCGGACGGCGGGCGCGTCGCCGTCGGCTGCACGGATAACACGGTTCATGTTTTCGATACCGCTTCCGGCAAAGAACTCTACAAAATTGGCAACCACGAAAACTGGGTTCTCGCCTCTGTCTTCGGAGTCGATTCCAAGCGCTTCGTCTCCGTCAGCAAGGATCGGGCCGCGAAGTTGATCGACGCCGGTTCCGGCGCTTTCCTCGAAAACGTCAACATATTACGCAGTGAGTTGAACGCCATCGCCCGCCATCCGAAGAAAGATGTCGTGGTGATCGGCGGCGAAGATCGTTACCCGTATGTCTATAACATGGACCGCCCGAAGAACATGAAAATTGCCGACGATACGACGCTGATCCGCAAGCTTGACCGGCAGGACGGCCCCATCTTCGCGCTCGATTGGTCGCCCGACGCCGCCCGCATCGCTGTCGCCGGCATTGCGCCTTCGGTTAACGTTTACGATGCCGAAACCGGCAAACTTTCCGCTCAATGCAAAGGCCACGCCGCCGGGATTTACGCCGCCGCATTTTCGCCGGACGGCAAGAAACTTGCCACTGGCGGTTTTGACGGCAAAATCCGGATTTACGACTCGGCGAACTGCCAACTTCTCACCAGTTTCATCCCCGCGCCGCTTTCGGCCGGGACCCCCGCCGGAGGTGCGCAATGAAGTTTTGTATTCTACTCAGTCTGGGCCTTGGCTTAGCCGCCGCGCCGCCGGTGATCACCGATCTGCAACCCCGCGGCGCGCAGAAGGGCCGACCCTTTACGCTTATCATCGCCGGACAGAATCTGGGCGACGGAGCCAAGATTCTGTCTTCCCTCCCGGCCACTTTTACGCCCATGGCCCCGCCCGCCGGCATGATGGAAAACCGCTACGCCACATTTCTGGTGGAGCCGAAGAGTGAACTCGAAGTCGGCGTCTATCCCATTCGGGTCCAGTCGCCCGACGGCCTCTCGAATATCTTGCTTTTCAGCGTTGGCGCGTTTCCCGAAATCAACGAAGAAGAGTCGCAGCCCGGCGGCGTCCAACATTCCAACGATTCCATTGAAAAAGCGCAGTCCTTGCCTGCTTCCGCCATCACTTTGAATGGTACGCTTCGCGGTTCCGAACGCGACGTTTATCGCCTGCAAGTCAAGGCCGGGGAACGCCGTGTCTTTGAAGTGGATGGCCGGCGGGCCGGCTCAGCCATCGATCCGGTGATTCGCGTGATGGACGGCGCTGGCAAGCAGATCGCGCGCTCCGAAGATGGCGCGCTGCTCAGCCTCGATCCGCGGCTCGACATGACCTTTCCCACTGCCGGTTATTACTACGTCGAGATCCACGACGCGCGTTTTTCGGGGCAAACACAGAACTTTTATCGGTTCAAAACCGGCG
This sequence comes from Candidatus Sulfopaludibacter sp. SbA3, assembly GCA_945900935.1. Taxonomy (GTDB): domain Bacteria; phylum Acidobacteriota; class Terriglobia; order Bryobacterales; family Bryobacteraceae. Next base: position 15,967 of record CAMDKT010000044.1, read on the forward strand.
CATACGCCTATCCCACCGAAGTCTATCCGCTTGGCGGCCAGCGCGGGCGGCAAGTGGAAATTTCGCTTGGCTCCGCACATGTAAAGGCCGATCTCGCCAAGGCGCATGGCGCGCAAACCTTCGTCAATCTGCCCGATTCTCCGGCCCTGCCGTTGCCGCTCGCCATTGGTGAATTTCCTGAAGTCAACGAGCCCGTCACCGGTTCTCTCACGCTTCCTGTAACCGTCAACGCCCGTCTGGCCAAACCAGCCGAAATCGACAAATACACGCTGGCCGTCACCCCCGGTGAGGAGTATATTTTCGAACTCCAAGCCCGTGAACTCGGCACCTCGAAAATCAACGGCGTGATCACGATCTTCGACGAAAAAGGCAAGCGGCTGATCTCGGCCGGCGATACGCCGTTCGCCGTCGATGTCTTCGCCGTGCAGGCCTCCAGCCGCACTGCCGGCGATCCGTTCCTTAATTTCAAGGTCCCCGATGGCGTCAAGCAAATCACCGTCGCGGTCGAAGATCTGGCCCGCCGCGGCGGACAGCATTACGCCTACCGCCTCCACGCTTCGAAGGCGGCCCAGGACCTGCAAGCCACCATCACCACGGCCGCCCTCAACATCCCCGCTGGCGGCACGGCCATCGTGAATCTCAGCGTCGATCGCCGCGGCTACGCCGGCCCGCTCAACATCAAATCGCTGAACCTTCCCAGCGGCATTCGAATGTCCGGCGGCATCATCCCGCCCGATCCGCCGGAATCGCTCACGCCGCGTCTGGGCTCGCGCCGCGCCATGGTCTCGCTCACCGCCGACGCCGACACAAAGATCAACATCGCCGAACTTTCTTTTGCCGCAGTGGGCATGGATGCCAAAGGCAATCCGATCGAACGCCGCGCCACTGGAATCGGCTACCAGATCGGCGTCAACGGCGCTACTACGCAAGGCGTTGTCGATCGGCAGCGTCCACTGAGCGGAGCCTGGCTCGGATCGGAACTCCCTGTCGCCATGGCGTCGGCCCAAGCCGCTCATCTCAATCTGACGCTCGAAAAAACGGAGAA
>CAMDKT010000045.1 GCA_945900935.1 Candidatus Sulfopaludibacter sp. SbA3
GCCGCCCTTCGATATCGAATAGCTCAAATACTTCGGTTTCGGAATGATTTCGTGGACCGACGAGTTATTCAAAATCACGCCCCCGCGCCCCTGTTTCAGGAAATACCGTAACGCCTCGCGCGAGCACAGAAACGGCCCTCGCAGATTCACGCCCAGTATACGGTCGAAATCGGCGGCTTCCATTTCGTGCGAATGGCAGGGTTTCTGAATGCCCGCGTTATTCACCAGGACATCAATGGAACCGAACTCGGCGATGAATTTGTCGAACATCGCAATCACTTGCGTCTCGTCGGAAACGTCGGCCTGCAGCGTGATCTGCCGGCCCTCGCTCACGCGCGCCGCCTCCGCCTGCTTGCGGGTTTCCTCAGCGCCATCGGCACCGCGATAGTAGTTGATGGCGACATTCGCGCCCTCCTTGGCGAATCGAATCGCCACCGCCTGACCGATCCCCGATGAAGCTCCCGTGATCAGTACGTTCTTGCCCTTTAATCGTTCCATGGGTGCTATTGCAACACAAAATGGGGACAGTAAGCGTTGTCCCCCATGAACGTGGCAAAATAGTAGCTTGGGCCGGATTGTCTCCGCCCCCTCCCCTCAAATGAAGTCTGGCGATACTCTTTCTCTTTCCTTTGGCCTCCAGTTTGATGACCTCTACACGTCGGAAGGCCTGGCCAAAGTCGACGCCGCTTTTCAGCGGTTCCTGGAATCCGGCGATGCCGCGCTGCTGCCCCAACTGCACGCCGCGCGGATCGACCCCAAGGCGCTCGCGCGCAAAGCCGAATCTGAACTTATCCTCGCGATCGCGCCGCATCTTGAAGATTTTCTGGGCGACTTGTTCCAGATCCAGAAAGAAATCCGTGAGTTGCAGCATAAGCACGAGGAGCTGGCACCGCTCTATACGGTGAAGCGAAACTTTGTCCAACGCAAAGCGTTGACGGCGATAAAGGAAACCGATGCGCAGCATCTCCACGGCAAGACGCTGCGAGTGGAACTGGAAACGTACATGGGCGAGCCGCTATCGGAATTGGCCTACGCGCGCGCCGTCACCAAGTGGCTCGACGATCCGGCCGGCCACGCCCACCATCTGGATATCGCGTCCAAGTACGCCGCTTGGGCCCACTACTCCAAGCCCGGCAAGGAAAAACATCAGTCCGGCATTCTGTTCAAAAAGCCGCACAAAATGGAGTTCGAGAACCTGATTCCGGTGGAGTCGATTACTGCGAACAACGCGCAACGCTGGGTGTTCCCGGAGCGCGAATGGCGCGCCCGCGAGGGCTTCGGCCTCACCGATCCCGGCACCGATCTCACCGGCGCTCTCGACGAAGCCAACTACTGCATCCACTGCCACAATCAGGGGAAGGACTCCTGTTCCACCGGCCTTCGCGAGAAGACCGGCGAGTTCAAAAAATCGCACTTCGGCGTAACGCTCAACGGTTGTCCCCTGGAAGAAAAAATCTCCGAATTCCACGCGGCGATGACCAAGGGCCACACCGTGGGCGCGTTGGGCATCATCACCATTGACAACCCGATGTGCGCCGGCACCGGGCACCGGATTTGCAACGATTGCATGAAGTCCTGCGTGTTCCAAAAGCAGGAGCCGGTGGACATTCCGCAGGCGGAAACGCGGGCGCTGAAGGAAGTGTTGAACCTCACGTGGGGCTTCGAAATCTATTCGCTGCTCACGCGCTGGAACCCGTTGAACTTCGTGCGGCCCATGCCGAAAGCCGACACCGGATATAAAATTCTGGTGGTTGGCCTGGGACCGGCCGGATATTCCCTGGCGCATCATTTGCTGAATGACGGGCATACCGTCTGCGCCATTGACGGCTTGAAAATTGAGCCCCTGCCGTCGCATCTGTCCGGCGTTGACGCGCACGGAAAACAGACGCCCTTCAGAGCCATTCGCGAAATTCACGAGATTTATGAGTCGCTCGACGACCGTGTGATGGCCGGTTTCGGCGGCGTCGCGGAATACGGCATTACCGTTCGCTGGGACAAAAACTTTCTGAAAGTCATTCGGCTGCTGATTGAACGGCGGCGGCATTTCGCCATGTTTGGCGGCGTCCGCTTCGGCGGGTCGATTACCGTTGACAGCGCCTTCGCGCTGGGCTTTGATCACATCGCGCTGTGCGCCGGCGCCGGCCGCCCCACCGTGATTCCCATGAAGAACGGCCTGGCCCGCGGCGTGCGGCAGGCTTCTGATTTCCTGATGGCCCTGCAGTTGACCGGCGCCGCGCGCGGAAATTCGATTGCGAATTTGCAGTTGCGTCTGCCCGCGGTCGTGATCGGCGGCGGGTTGACGGCGGTCGACACGGCCACCGAGTCGTTGGCGTATTACCCCGTGCAAGTTCGCAAATTCCTGGAGCGGTATGAGGCGTTGTGCGCGCAGAATGGGGAGCCCGCCGTCCGCGCCATTTGGAACGAAGAAGAGAATCTGATCGCGAACGAATTTCTGGACCATGCCCGCGCCATTCGCGATGAGGATGAGGCTGCCGTGACCGAGGGCCGCAATCCCGTCTACTTGCGCCTGCTGCAATCCTGGGGAGGCGTCACGCTGGCCTATCGCCGGCGCATGATCGATTCGCCGTCCTACACCCTGAACCACGAGGAAGTGGCCAAAGCGCTGGAGGAGGGCATCCATTTTGCCGAGTGCCTCTCGCCCGAAGAAGTGGGCGTTGATCGCTTCGGCCATGCGTTCTCCATCACTCTGTCGAAGCTGGTTTTTGACGCCGAAAAGCAGAAACTTGTCCACACGGGCGAGATGGCCACCTTGCCCGCCAAGTCCATTCTCGTCGCCGCCGGCACACAGCCAAATACGGTGCTGGAGCGGGAGGACAGTAACAATTTCATCCTCGACGGCAAGTACTTTCAGGCGCTGGATGAGAACGGGGATCCGGTGAAGCCGGAGCGTGTCGCCAAGCCGAATGAAACGCGCGTGCTTACATCCTTGCGCGCCGACGGGAAAGCCATCAGCTTCTTCGGCGATCTGCATCCCTCGTTTAGCGGCAACGTCGTGAAAGCGATGGGCAGCGCCAAGCAGGGGTATCCGGTGGTGAGCCGCATTCTGGCCGCCCGTCGCAAGCCCGAGGGGGTCACCGGGCTTGGGCTGATCGAACAGTTGAACGGGGAAATGCGCGCGACTGTGGAGGAGGTGATTCGCCTCACGCCGACGATCATCGAGATCGTTGTGAAAGCGCCAATGGCCGCGCGCGCGTTCCATCCGGGGCAGTTTTACCGGCTGCAGAATTTTGAGACGATTGCGCCGCGGACTCCGGAAACGGTGTTGGCCATGGAGGGCTTGGCGCTCACCGGAGCGTCGGTGGATCGGGAAGCGGGAACGCTGTCGACCGTCGTGCTGGAAATGGGCGGATCATCGGATTTGTGTTCGCTGCTGGGCAAGGGAGAGCCGGTGGTCCTGATGGGCCCCACCGGTACGCCAACGGAGACTCCCGGCACCGAAACGGTGCTGCTGGCTGGCGGGGGGTTGGGCAATGCGGTGCTGTTCTCGATCGGCCAGACGTTTCGCGCCAAGGGCAGCCATGTTATCTACTTCGCCGGATACAAAAAGGTGATCGACCGCTACAAGGTCGAGGAGATCGAGCGGGCGGCCGATGTCATCATCTGGTGCTGCGATGAAGCGCCCGGCTTTACGCCCACCCGCGCCCAGGACAGAGCTTTCGTCGGCAATATCGTCGCCGCCATGGAGGCCTATGGCAAGGGTGCGCTGCATGGGGAACTCGAAGAACCCCTGCTCATGATGCAGGATGTGGACCGCGTGATCGCCATCGGCTCCGACGGGATGATGGCCGCGGTGGCCAGAGCCAGGCACACTGTTTTGGCACCGTATCTTACGAAAAAACCGCAGGGAATCGGCTCTATTAACTCGCCGATGCAGTGCATGATGAAGGAGATCTGCGCCCAGTGTCTCCAACTGCACCGGGATCCGGAAACCGGCAAGGAAACGATCGTGTTCTCCTGCTTTAATCAGGACCAATCACTCGATCACGTCGACTGGGCCAGCCTCCGCCAGCGGCTCTCGCAGAATTCAACGCAGGAAAAATTGACGAAGCTATGGATTGATCGCTGCTTGAAACAGCTCGGAATCCGGCTGGAAAAATAGCGGCGTTTCCAAACGTACCTTAACCCAAAATATTCAAAATGCTCGCATCGAGTTCAGCGGCAGCCTGGAACACCTTGGCATTCACTCCGTGAAGGTTCTTAGCCGCAATCAGCGCCACAACCTCCGCACTCAAATCCACGACGTCCTCCGGAGCTGACGGGTCTGCCAAAAAAGGCAAGCGGGATAAGCGCTCGGCAACCCGTTGGACCCGTTCCTCGGCCAGTCGAAGACCCTCTGCGGCTGCCGGAAAAATACTCATTTGATAGTCATATCGGAGGCTCCGGCGACTTCTTGAACCCTTTTTCAAAAAATCTTCTACGCCACCGGCTCGCCCAACAAAAACCCAACCGCATGTTGGGAAGCCTTCTTGTATATAGGCTCCAACGCATCCAACAACGGCTTCTGCCCCTGCCAAAACGGAAACGGCCCTAAGCGCCGCGGCAATGCGCACGATATCGGCGGCGGCGTCACGTCGCCCATCACATCTTCGGGCAATCGCACCGCGCCCTTCCAAAATGTGTCCGGCTCAAACGGTAATGGCTGCTTCGGATCTTCAGGCTTTTGGTCCGCTTCGCCGTTCCGCCCGTTCTCCCCTTCCACGGTCGAGATCTGCGGCAACTGCTTCTCGATCATCGCCAGCAGTTTTTCGCGGCGCATTCCACGCAGCGCAAATAGCAAAAACGGATCCCGGTCGAACTCTTCGCCCAGCAGCAAATAAACGGCAGCGCTATGCTTACACGGATTGGCCGTGTCCGGACACGTGCACTGCGCCTTCAAATCTCCCTCCGCCGCCGGATAAAGCGATAGCCCTTCCTCTTCAAAAATTTCTTCAATATCGGCCGGCATTTCGCCCGCCAACAGGCGCGCCGAAAACACCGCCTGCTCCGCCAATCGCCCCGCAATCTTCGCCCAGTCCGCCTCCGGCAGCGAGTGCATCCGGACATCGACATCATACGGCTTCGGCCGCGACCCCTGCACCCTGGCCACAACCTGCCCCTCTTCGATCTGAATGGATAGGACGTGACCTTTCTTCGCGTATTCACGCCCGCGGTTCAGCCGCGAGCCCATGTCGAAGCTCTCCAACACTTCAATCCAGCGCTGCGCCCACCAGTTTTCGCCGAACTTTCCGCCCCGCGATTGCGCCTTTATTCCGCTCGCCCGCTGCGGTTGACGCCCGTATGGACTGAAAGGCGTCTTACCGCGCGTCTGCCGCTGCTCCCTCGCCCGCGCATTCCGCTGCGGAGGCCCTTGACGGCGCCCCCGTCCCGCCGCGCTACGAGGCGGCGCCGCCGCTGGCGGTGGTGTCGCCGCAACAGTCGCCGGAGGTTGGCTCGGCGCGCCCTGACCGGGGGCGGCCGCTCCCTCTAAATTCGGCTTTGCACCCCGCCGCGGCCGGAAGAATTTTCGGCGTCCAATCCCGCGGCCAATACCCCGGCCCCCGCGTTCGTTCATCCGTCTTCCTCCACTGCCTCTCCGCCCAACGCGAAGACCGATTTGAGTTCCTCGTTCGACAACTCCGTGATCCACTGCTCTCCGCTACCGATCACGTCCTTCACAATGCTCTTCTTGCGCTCGATCATCTCGTCAATCCGCTCTTCCAACGTCCCAACGCACACGAATTTATGCACTTGCACATTGCTCTTTTGCCCGATGCGGAAAGCCCGATCCGTCGCCTGATCCTCCACCGCCGGATTCCACCACCGGTCATAGTGAAACACGTGATTGGCCCGCGTCAGGTTCAACCCTGTTCCGCCGGCCTTCAACGATAATATGAAGATCCGCGGCCCATTCGGCGTGTTCTGGAAACGCTCCACCATGATCTCACGTTGCCGCTGCGGTGTCCCCCCGTGCAGGAACAGCACCTCTTCGCCGTAGCACTGCAGCAAGTGATGTTGCAAAATCTTGCCCATCTCGGCGAACTGCGTGAACACCAACGCCCGGTCCCCTGACTCCATCACCTCTTCCAACATCTCCGTCAACCGCGCCAACTTGCCGCTCCGCCCCGTCGGCGGCGAACCATCCCCCAAATAATGCGCCGGGTGGTTGCACACCTGCTTCAGCTTGGAAAGCGTCGCCAGAATCACCCCGCGCCGCCCGATTCCATCCGCCGTTTCGATCAGCCGGTACGCATCCTTGGCCACCTTCTCGTACAAGTCCGCCTGCTCCTTCGTTAGCGTGCAGTAAACCTTGGCCTCCATCTTCTCCGGCAGGTCGGCGATGATGCTCGTATCGGTCTTCAACCGCCGCAACAGAAACGGCGCCGTCAGCCGCCGCAAATTTCCCGACATCGAAGGGTCCCGCCCCGTCTGAATCGGAATGAAAAACGTCTTCCGGAAATGGTCGCGCGTCCCCAGGAAACCGGGGTTCAGAAACTCCATCACCGACCACAACTCGCCTACATTATTCTCAACCGGCGTACCCGTCAGCGCAATCCGGTAATCGGCCATCACCGCCCGCGACGAACGCGCCTGCCGCGTCTCCGGATTCTTCACGTTCTGCGCTTCATCAAGAATAAGTCCCGCCCACGGAACCTGCTTGATCGCTTCCAAATCCCGCTGCAGCAGCCCGTAGCTGGTAATCACCAGCGTGTGTTTACAGGCGAGCTTCGCGAAGTCGTCGCCCTTCTCCCGGCCCACGCCATGATGCAACAATACTTTTAATTTCGGCGTGAATCGCGCCGCTTCCTTCTGCCAGTTGCCCACCACCGATGTCGGGCAAATCAACAGCGTGGGCCGATTGACCCCCTCTTCCTTGTCCAACTGCAGCAGCGCCAGTGCCTGAATCGTCTTGCCCAGGCCCATATCGTCGGCCAGACAAGCGCCCAGCCCCCATTTCCGCAGGAACTTCAACCACGAATAACCGCGAATCTGATACGGCCGCAGCGTGCCCTTGAACTCCGCCGGCGGAGCCAATTCCTCCAGCACCACCCGCCCTTCCAACTGATCCAGCAAACCCTTCACCCAGCCCGTCGCGATCACACCCTCAATCGCCAGCGCCGCGTTGGTCTGATAATTCCCCAACGCCATCTGAATCACTTCCCGCACCGTCGCGTGCCCCGTCACATTGCGTCGCCAGAAATCCAGCGCGATTCCCAATTCCTCCGGCGTTACATGCACCCACTGCCCGTTCACTTTGCACAACGGTGACCGCAACCGCTCAAGTTCCAACAACTCCTCGCGGCTCACCAGCTTCTCGCCAATCGCAATCCGCCAATCGAATTCCAAAATGAAACTCAAAGACAACCCGCCCTTCGGAGGATCGTCATCGCTATGCACTTTGGCCCTCGCGCTCAAATGCGCTCGCGTTCCGTCTTTTGACCACCATCGCGGCAGTTCCACCGCGAACCCGCCCTGCTCCAGCGCCACCGATCGCTGCGTCAAAAACTCGTATGCCCCCTGCGTGTCGAGTTCGAATCCGGTCGGAACAGACGCTCTCAAACTGGTCTCGATCCGCGCCACAATCGAGGTTGCCTGCGTCAACGAAGTCAGCAGGAATTCCAGCGTCGGCTGCCGCGTCACGCCCGGCAAACGCTCGCCGGAACCGATCTGTTCCGCCCGCAAGACGTTGTCCGGATTGTCAACGCTCTGCACCATATACCGGACCATCCACGTCCCGCTGTCCTCCGCCGGCTCCTCCAGCCGGAAACAGAGACGGAACGGCGCGTCCGCCGTTAACGCCACCGGACGCCGCCACTGGCGCACCTGCAAAGCGATTTTTTCCAACTGTTCCGGATACCCCTGCACCAAGCCGTCCTGCGTTGCCAGCGCGTGCAGCCACCGGTCGTGCGGGCTCTTCCCTCGCGGCGGGTTCTGTCCGGAGAACGAGCCGCGAACCAGGTCGTCCACCATCCACGCCAGGAACGCGTCCAACACGATTCGCGCCGGCGTGACCGGCGGGGTGTTCTCGTCGAAGCCAATCGCCCGGGCCGCCGCCGGCATCGCCGCCGCCAGCGCAGCCAGCCTATGCCCCTCCATGCCGGGGTAGACCGGTGTCCACTGCGCCGCGAAACCCTCTTCCACCGCGTCCATATCCGGCAGAAACTGCTGCCGCGCCACCAACCCCCCGGCGAATCGCAACGCCGTGATCCAGAAGGTTACATCCGGCCCCACCATCAGCCCCGGCCGGATTACCCGTTGCCCAAAGGTGGCCGCCAAAAAGTCGACGGTCTCCTTTGGCCCTAATTGCATACTGGCAATGGACCACGGCGCTATGGTGAGCGTTTCGTATTCGGGATGCTCGGCGATCAACGCGCTGGAGGCGAGAGGACTGTCCGGTGCGCTCGGCGCCCACAAAACAGCACGCTGCATTTTTAACTTTGCCAACTCCCCACAGTACGGAAGAGAGGAAAGCACCTCGCGCAACAGAACCGGCGGCGCCCCATATGGATAATCCTGCGGCCCGCCACGAGCCGACTTTACCTGTTGGGCCGCCCCGTTGTCCTGTCTATGATCCGCCGAAGCCTCCAGCCAAATGGAGAAGTAGCCGTCGTGAACGCCGGCATGAAGGATCAGCATGAAAGAACTGTCTTCTCATTGATACCACGAACGGGGGGGGGCCTGCATCGGGGCGTGTCCGCGAGGGCGATTCCCGAATTGCGCGGAACCCGTATGCCCGTTTCCGCTTGGCAATTCTCAAGAACAGCTTCGTCTATACTTTCTGCCGTGCTTCGCCCCCTCGAAGTTTCCTCAGCCCTTGCTCGGCGACCGTTTTCAGAGGCGCCAAATCACCCTCAACCAGGTGCCAGAGGCGTACTGTAATTCATGCCGAAGCCGGTTCCCAAGGCCGCGAATATCCCGCCAATCAATCTCGGGGCAGAGTTCCGGGGCCAGTTCCCCAAGTTTTGCCGCCGCTTCGCTGATGAGGAGCAGCGCATGTTGCACAGCGAAACGTTTTTCCTCATCTCCGCCGAAATTCTGTAGACGCAGTCCGCCGTGAATCGCTCGATGCGGTCAACGTTGTACCGAATCGCTAGAAGGCACGTACGGCCTCAACCTCCACGCTTTTTTGCACGCGCGGCTTGAGTGTTCCTTCCTCTATCAGATCAACGCGGCCAACAGATCCACATCCGAGAACCAGCCCGCATCATCCCGCGCTGTGGAGCCGAATATCGAAAGGCGCACCATTCCAGCCGCTTTCAGTTCCGGTTCGTGGGCGCGCAGCGTCGAAATGACGTGTTCACGGTCCATGGCAAATTTTTACCCGTGGTTGTTGTCCGGTCAAGGACTATCTGGAATGGCTTTCCTCTTCCGCCCTACGATCCTGTTCGGCTATTTGATAAATCTAGATTCGAGGCATCAAAAAATGGTACTGCACAGGTAGGCATCCCGTCGCGAAACGCCCGCGGCGGGAAGAGCATTAGACATTACCTGATTTTGTACAATCCCGCCACAAACCCGATACAAATAATCACAATCGCCAGGGGCAGCCAGGACGTACCGAATCTCGTCGGCAGCCGCGGCATCTGACATTCAATCACCCCCGCTGATCGGCGACAATTAGATCTCCCGGCCGTGTTGCGGAGCATAAGTCCGTTCTTAGCACGGAACTAATAATACCGGCAAGCGCTCAGGACTGTAGAGTACTGAGCGTACTGATAGCAAAAAGAGTTCCTGGAAGCCTGGGTTTTTGCCTTGTATCCCGAGTAAACCTCTGTATTGTTCTCTCATGCGTAAAACCTTACTTAGCTCCCTTCTACTCGCCGCTTCCACACTATCCGGTGCGGCAATTGTCAGCCCCGTTAGCGGCGTTATCAACTCGAACGGCCCGGGTTTTGGCTCGCTCGCCGACACATGGAACCAGAACGGCCTGCTCACGGGTTTTGTCAGCGGCGTCACCGATTTCGACACATACCTTGCCACGAATCCGCTTCACTCCCCCGTATTCAACGGCAACGAATGGTTTGCCACTCAGAACACCACAACCGCCGTGGTCACCTACGATCTGGGGGCAACACTTTTAATTGACCGCTTGGCCCTATGGAACGAAGAATCCTCCGGCATCGGGCTGTTGAACCTCTCCTATTCCACGGACAACATCACGTTTATGTCTCTCGTCGGCAACATCATCCCCACCGACCGCGCGGGGGTCAACTACCCGGCTGACGTGATCTCGTTCGGTGGTGCCGTAGATGCCCGTTACGTCCGCTTCGATATGTCCAACTGCCCTCAGCCGAACGGCGGATCATTCGCGGCCTGCGCGATCGGCGAAGTGGCGTTTTCCGTTAACTCAATTCCGGAACCATCCTCCATGGTTATGCTCGGCTTGGGCCTCGCGGCTTTGGTCGGCGCGCGCTTCCGCAGATCCTAAACTTTCAGCGCTGGCATTCGACATTGCATGAATGGGCGAGCCTTGCCAACAAGGTCCGCCCGTATCATTTGGCTCACTGTGTATCCGAATTATCCTAAAAACGACAGATGGAGACCCCTCCAGCAAAGCGAAAACAGCTTCACCTGAATATTCGTCTTCTTCGGCGCGATCACCACCGTCGCGAACTCTTCATTCAGCGTGTCGAATTGAGCCGCCAAGGCTGCAATCTCCTCCTGCAACTGCTGCTCCAGAACCGTCCGCTGCTCCAACGCCGTCTCCAAATTAGCCTCCGCCCGGTCCACGTCTTGCCCCTCCCGGCTCGCCTTCCCCAAAGTCCGCGCCGCCGCCCCCACCCCCGACATCGCCGACTTCGTCAGGAACCCCCGGCCCATCAACGCGCCCAACACGGAAGTTGCAATCGACAAACCCGTCTGCACCTTCGACTGCGCGGCCTCCTGCTGCTGCTTCTCCACCATCTGCTGCGCCCTCCGAACGCGCTCTTCCAGCATCGCCAGCTTCGGCCCGTACTTCTGCCGCAGCGCCGCAACAGCCTCATCCCGCGCTTCATGCGCCGCAGTTGTCAGCCTCACCCGAAAGTCGCGCTCCGACTCGCCTGGATTCGATACCCGCTTCAAATTCACGCTCTGCAGCATCTCCAGTTTCTGCGTCGCGAACAGCCAATGGGTGAACTCTTTACTCCACAACGCATACGACTTCACTTTCCCCGCCACCGCCGGCAACTCCGCAAACGACGCTCCATCCAACGGCGCATCTTCCAACTCCGCCAACTCCATGTCCAACTCCTCGGCCTGCTCCCAGTTCACGGCCACCGGCCCACTCTCAACCAGCGTGCAGAACTTCACTTCGCGGGAATAATCCACCTTCGTCTTCGTATCGGTGAACCGCACTAGCGCCACGCCCAGCAGCACCGGCTCATACGTCACGCCGCTCGTCGCTCGCACCGGCAGGAAGTGCTGCGCAATATCAGGCGGCATCACCGGCCGCGCCGTCCCCACGCCTTCCAATACCCGCTTCGGAGCAGCTTCCGTTGCGACAACTGCCTTCTTCTTAGACTCCATCAAAATCTTGATCTGCGCCCGCGTCAACGGCCCGCTCAAATACGACAGCGTCCACCGCGTCTCGAACACTTCCAATGCTCCGCGATGCACATTGCTCATCAGGAAAATGCGGCTCTTCAAACTCGACAACAACCTCTCCAACGCGCCCCGGTCCGCTGACCCGCCCGCCGCCGCCGCCGCGCCTTCCAAGCCCTCAATCAACCGCATCTTATCGCGCTCCGTTTGCAGCCGGCCAATAAACCAGGTCCCGCAATTCGAAAGCCCCTTATAATCCAAATCCACCGGATTTTGCGTAGCCAGCACAACGCCAACGCCGAACGCCCGCGCCTGTTTTAACAGCGTCAACAACGGCTGCTTCGACGGCGGATTGGCCACCGGCGGAAAATAACCAAATATCTCGTCCATGTAAAGCAGCGCCCGCAGGCTCGACGTCCCCGGCTGCGTCCGCATCCACGAAACCATCTGATTCAACAGCATCGAAACAAAAAACATCCGCTCCGAATCGCTCAAATGCGCGATCGAAAAAATCGACATCCGCGGCCTGCCCTGCGCCGTATATAGAAACGAACCGATATCCAGCGCGTCGCCCTCCAGCCATGCTTCAAACCCCGGCGACGCCAACAGATTATTCAGCGCAATCGCCAACTCGAACCGGTCCTTCGACGGATAAAACGACTCGATCTCCATCACGCCAATCCGCGTCACCGGCGGCTTCTGAATCTGCTGAATCAGCGTCGCCAGATCCAAATCGGAACCGGCCATCCACGCGTTCTCAATCAGCTTGCTGAGCAAAATATGCTCCCGCGATTGCATCGGGTCGGCTGTCATGTTCATCAACGCCAACAGCGCCGTCGCCGTCGATTGAATCCGCTCCCGCATCGCTTCGCGGTCTTCCCACATCTCCTCCGGCGGCGCGCCGAAAGACCGAAGCACCGACACCGGAAACCCTGCCGAAGAACCCGGCGTGTAGATCGTAAAGTCAGCCGCGTCGCGCAGTCTCCGCACCCGCGCGCCGTCCTGCCCCCAATCCGCCAAACCCTTCTTCCACTTCGAAGCCGTCTCCTCGGCAAACTGCTCGCGAGTCAAGCCCTTTTTCCGCGCCTCTTCTTCATTCACCCACGGCGCGAACTCCTCCGTCGCCAGACCGGGAAAATTCAACAGCAGGTTGGACAGGTCGCCCTTCGGGTCAATAATCAGTGCCGGAATGCCGTCAATCGCCGCCTCCTCCAGCAGCCCCATGCACAGGCCCGTCTTGCCGCTCCCCGTCATCCCAACGCAAACCGCGTGCGTCACCAAATCCTTGGAATCCAGCAGCAGAAGGCCGTCTTCCTTCTTGCCGAGATAGAACACGCCGAGTTTTTCAAAATCCTGCATAGGCTCTAGTCTACAATCGCGAGTATGGAACTAAAAGGTAAGAAGGTCGCAATCCTCGTCGACCAGATGTATCAGGAGATGGAAGTTTGGGTGCCCATCTATCGTTTGCAGGAGGAAGGAGTCGAAGTCATCACCGTCGGCGCCGAAGCCGGGAAAGTCTATCCCAGCAAGCTCGGCTATCCCTGCACCGCGCAGAAATCTTACGCCGAAGTGGCCGCCGATGATTTCGACGGAATCATCGTCCCCGGTGGCTTCGCGCCGGATCACATTCGCCGCCACCCCAAGGCCAATCAGCTCGTCGCTGACATCAACGCGCAAGGGAAACTGGTCGCCGCCATCTGTCACGGCCCGTGGGTGCTCTGCTCGGCCTACGGTATGTTGAAAGGTCGCAAAGTCACCAGCTTCTTCGCCATCAAAGACGACGTTGTGAACGCCGGCGCCGAATGGTCCGATGCCGAAGTTGTTATCGACAATAATCTTGTCACCTCGCGCAAGCCGGAAGATCTCCCCGCCTTCTGCCTCGCCTGCGTCAACGTCCTCAAGAAGTAAAATCAATTATGCTTCGTCTCGCAATTCTGTTCGCCGCCGCGGCCGTTCTAACAGCCCAGGACGGTGCCACCCGCGAAAACTGGCCCCACTACGGCGGCCAAACCAGCGCCTGGCGCTACAGCGCGCTCGATCAAGTCAACGCCGCCAACGTCAAGAGCCTTACCCCCGTCTGGAGCTTCCAAACCGGCGACAACGAAGGCGGCCTGCAAGCCACGCCCATCGTCATCGACGGCGTCATGTACATCTCCACTTCGCACAACCGCGTCTTCGCCATCGACGCCGCCACCGGCCGCGAACTCTGGAGCTATCACTACGAACTTCCCAAAGGCTTCACCATTTTCTACGGCCCGTGGAACCGCGGCGTCGCCGTCGCCGATGGCCGCGTCTTCATGGGCACGCTCGACAATCACGTCGTCGCCATCGACGCCAAAAACGGCCGCCAGCTTTGGAAGGTCAACGTCGAGGACGCCAACCAATGCGGCTGCAACATCACCGCCGCGCCCCTGGTTGTCAAGGGGAAGGTGATCGTCGGCGTCACCGGCGGCGACTCCGCCCATCGCGGTTACATCAACGCCTTCGATGCCAGGACCGGCCGTCAATTATGGCGCTTCTGGACCATCCCCGGTCCCGGCGAGAAAGGCCATGAAACATGGACCGGCGATAGCTGGAAATTCGGCGGCGGTGCCGCTTGGATGACCGGTTCTTTCGACGCCGAGCTTAATCTCACTTACTGGAGCGTCGGCAATCCGGCAGCCGATTTCTGGGGCGGCAATCGCAAAGGCGACAACCTCTACACCGATTCCGTCGTCGCGCTCGATCTCGATACAGGCAAGCTCAAATGGCACTATCAACAGGTGCCGCACGACGTTTGGGATTGGGACACGGCCTATGAAAACGTGCTCCTCGATCTGCCCGTTAACGGCCGCCAACGCAAGCTCCTGCTCAACGTCAACAAGGGTGGCTACACGTTCGTCGTTGACCGCGTCAACGGCGAATTCGTCGCCGCCTGGCCGCTCGTCAACAACCTCAACTGGATCACCGGCGTCGGTCCCAAAGGCGAACTGCTCGGCCGCAATGAGCCTGTTGTGGGCAAGTCGAAAATCATCTGCCCTTCCATCGGCGGCGGCCGCAGTTGGAATCAGGGCGCGTGGTCGCCAAGGACCGGTATGTTCTATTCCACCGGCATTGAATGGTGCGAAGACGTCGTCGCCGTGCCCGAAACACCCAAAGAGGGGCAAGTCTATTTCGGCGGCACGTTCAAGCTGACGCACAAGCCGCTGAAAGGCGAAGCGGGCGGGCATTTGGGCGCCTACGATCCCGTTACCGGCAAGCGCGCCTGGCTTTACGAATACAAATACCCGCTGCTCGCCTCCGTCCTCGCCACCGCCGGCGACGTGATTTTCACCGGCGACGCCGATGGCTTTTTCTTTGCCCTCGACGCAAAATCCGGTAAGAAATTGTGGAGCTTTCAAACCGGCTCCGGCCACCGCGGCAGCGCCGTCACTTACTCCGTAAACGGCCGTCAATTCGTCGCCACGCCCACCGGCTGGGGCTCCGCGCTCGCCGGCCTGCTCCCCCAAATCTGGCCCGAAACCGAACGCCTCCGCTCCGGCTCCGCCGTCTTCGTTTTCGCCCTGCCGGAGCCCGCCAAATGAGACTCTGGCTTGCCATCGCTCTAGCCTCGTACGCGCTGGTCGCCCAACCAGACCCGGCCATCGCCCGCGGCGACAAACTCTTCGCCCAGGGC
This sequence comes from Candidatus Sulfopaludibacter sp. SbA3, assembly GCA_945900935.1. GTDB lineage: Bacteria > Acidobacteriota > Terriglobia > Bryobacterales > Bryobacteraceae. The sequence goes on from CAMDKT010000045.1 coordinate 15,176, forward strand.
TGCTCGGTCGGCTACTGCCATGGCGCAGGCGGTTCCGCCGCCCGCAGTCCCCGTCTCCGCGGCCGCGCTTTCGATCGCGACTACCTCATCAAAGTGATCCGCAACGGTATCCCCAACACCGCCATGCCCGCCTGGGGCGATCGCCTCACGGATGCCGATATCGGCGACCTCACCGGCTATATTCAAAGCCTCGCCACAGCCCCCATCAACGTCGCCGCCGGTCCTTCCACCGATGGCCCCGCCGCGCCCGCAATCGAAAAACCCATCGACATCCCTGCCGAATTCCAAAACGGTCGAGACCTCTTCTTCGATCTCACCCGCGAAACCCGCTGCTCCGTCTGCCATCGTCTCAACGGCTTCGGCACCCCCGCCGGTCCGGACATCACCAAATCTGCCGCCATCAAAGTCACCGATGGCCCGCAAGTCCTTCGCTTTGGCCGCCCCCGCGGCGTCCGTACCATCGTCCTCAAAAACGGCGAACGCTTCGCCGGCACCACCATCGAGCGCAACGCCTCGCTCACCCATGTCTACGACCTCAACTCCAATCCACCCGTGCTTCGCCACCTCCAGAACACCGATATCCAGTCCATGCAGCGTCAGACCAATTGGCGTCACCGCAGCGTCGTCCGCGGTTATACCGTCGAAGATCTGCAGTCCATCTGGAACTATGTGCGCTTCATCGCCGCCAAGAAATAAGGCATGAGCGAACCCTGCATTCAAGTCACCGGACTCAAGAAAAACTACGGCGCAGTCGAAGCCGTTCGCGGCATCGATTTCACCGTCGAACACGGCGAAGTCTTCGGACTTCTCGGCCCCAACGGAGCCGGCAAAACAACCACCGTTGAAATCCTCGAAGGCCTCCGTCAACGCACTTCGGGCGATGTTCGCGTGCTCGGCTTTGACCCCGCCGCCGACACCCGCGCGCTCAAAGAACGCATCGGCGTCTGCCTCCAGGCAACCAACCTTCCCGACAAGATCAAACTCCACGAAGCCATGCGCCTCTTCGCGTCGTTTTATCAAAAAACCGTCGATGCCGACGGACTGCTCAAGCGCCTTCAGCTTTCCGAAAAACGCGACGCTATCTACAGTTCGCTTTCCGGCGGCCAGAAGCAGCGCCTCGCCCTCGCCATGGCCATGATCAACGATCCCCAGTTGATCTTCCTCGACGAACCCACCACCGGCCTCGATCCCCAAGTCCGCCTGGAAATTCACAAGCTCATTCTCGAACTCCGCGACAAGCAGCGCACGATCGTCCTCACCACCCACTACATCGAAGAAGCCGAGCGCCTCTGCGACCGCGTCGCCATCATCGACCAGGGCCGCATCATCGCCATCGGCGCGCCCCGCGACCTTATCGCCAATACCTTCGGCGCCTCTCGCATCGAAATCCGCCTCGCGCTTCCACTCCCTCTCGACGAAACGCCGCCCGGCGCCGCCGTATTCAACGCCGATCGAACTTTGCTCACCGTCACCGCGGAAAAGCCCGCCCGCGCCATCGTCGACTTCGTCAAATGGATCGACCAGCGCGGTCTCGAACTCGCCGACATCCAACTCAAACATCCCACCCTCGAAGCCGTCTTCCTCGAACTCACCGGCCGGAGCCTCCGCGACTAACATGAAGCCCTACCTCACCAACATCGCAATCACGCTGCGGCTCATGTCCAGGGACCGCATGGCCATGTTCTTCGGCTACGTCTTCCCGCTCATTTTCTTCTTCCTATTCGCGCAGATGATGGAGGCCGGGCAGGGCGGCGGCGTC
>CAMDKT010000046.1 GCA_945900935.1 Candidatus Sulfopaludibacter sp. SbA3
CATATGGATGAGTTGATTGATCATATGGATGAGTTGATTGAATGAGGCTGCTAGAAATGCTGCTGCTGTTATGATTTGTGCTGCTTCGCTGCCCATTCGCGGCTGACGAACAAGCCTACGACGAGGGCGTTCGTTCCTCACGACTGCCGCTTTGTCCCTAAGCGGTGAAGTTCTACTTCGACGAAGATTCGGCTCAGCATCGGCTGATCGCGGCGTTGAGCTTGTCCTCGTACCGATTCGACATGGCGAACAGTGTCTATTACCTTTCGAACTTCTAAGCCGTCGGGATTTAGCGGTTCTCCGATCTTCCAGGCGTGGGCCTCTACGCCGTGAGATTCGCTGGGCGAAGGCGAACAGGAGGATGTAGCTCTTGCGGCGCGCCACCTCGTCGAGTCATGTCCCGGTCTTGGATTTCCGCAGACGCCAAAGCAGTGACCTTACACTATTCGCAAATGCTGGACCCGCGCAGTGGATAGACGGCGCCGGCAAAGGCGATGATAGAAGGAGAATGCGACGAATTCTCCTGTTTCTATCCGCCGCGCTGGCGGCCTTCGCGGAAGTCCGGATAGTAACGCTCGCGCAGGTACTGGGCCTGGCGATGACGCAAAGCGCGGAAGCGGCGCTGGCGAGGCTCGACGAGCGGCGCGCGGCGGCGGCCGTGCAAGCGGCGAAGGATCCGTTCTACCCGAAAATATTCGCCGGGAGCGGGCTGGCCTATTCCAGCGGATTTCCGCTGAGCATCGAGGGCTCGGCGCCATCGATATTGGAGTCCCGGGCGATCGCGAGCGTCTATAATCAACCGCAGAAAATGATGCTGGAAAAAGCGCGGGCCGATCAGAAGACAGCGGGCGTGGCGGCCGTGATGCGGCAGGAAAATGTGAGTTACCGGGCGGCGCTGCTGTACGTGGAGGCGGGACGATTGGCGGCGGCCGTTCGGGCGGCGAAGGAACAGGCAGGAACATTGGAGCGAGTAGCGGAAACGGTGAAAGCGCGCGTGGAAGCGGGCAGGGAACTGGCGATTGAAGGGCGGCGGGCTCAATTGCGAAACGCCCAGGCGAGGCAAAGGACGCTGCGTTTGGAAACCGCGCTGGCGGACGCCGAAACGCAGCTTGGATTGCTGTTGGGGATGGCGGACGGGGACCGGGCGCGCCCGGCGGACCCGGAGACGCCGATCCGCGTGGCGGTAACGAGCGAGGGCGAGGCGGTGGTGGCGGCATTGCAGAACAGCAAAGAAATACGGCGATTGGAATCAGTGGTGATTGCCAAGGGATTTGAACGGAAGTCGCATGAAGCGGCGCGGCTGCCGCGGCTGGATTTAGTGGCCCAGTACGGGCTGTTTTCCAAGCTCAACAACTACGACAAATTTTTCAACCGGTTTCAGCGGCACAACGGACAATTTGGCGTTTCCATACAAATTCCGCTGCTGCCGAGCCAGGCGTCGAAGGCGCAGAAGGAGATGGTGGATGGGGAGTTGGCCGGGTTGAGAACGCAATTGAACGCCGAGCGGGGCAGGGCGTCGGCGCAGGCGCGGAAGGCGTGGGCGGAGATCGCCGCGCAGGAAACCGGCGTGGAAGTGGCGAACCTGGATTTGGCAATAGCCCGCGAACAGACGACGCTGCTGCTGGCGCTGCTGGAAGAGGGCCGCGCGACGCAAAAGCAGTTGGAGGAGGCGCGGTTTACGGAGAACGAAAAATGGATGGCGCTCTTCGATGCCCGGTTCGGCTTGGACCGGGCGCGGCTGGAACTATTGAAAGAAACCGGGACGCTGACGGCGGCGCTGCGCAACTAACTTTCCGCCCGTGGGTTATATTGGTGCATTCATGGGCCTTCTACGTTTACTTTCGCTCCTAAGCCTTTTGGTTTCAATGGGGTTGTGGGTCGTACCCGCAGCCACGCTCGGAACCGTGATCAACGTGACGGGGGGAGCGAGCGATCTGGTGCTCGACAACAAGCGGGAGCTGCTCTACTTGGTGCGAGCGGTGCCGTACAACCGCGTCGACGTTTTCTCAACCACGCAGCGGCGTGTGATCGCCTCGATACCTACTGACGCCAATCCGCTGGCGGCGGCGCTGTCTCCGGACGGCAATTTTCTGTATGTGACTTGCCACGACGCGTCGTCCATCAACGTAATGGACACGCGGCCGGCGACGCCGCTGATTGTGTCCAAAATTAGCCTGCCGGCACGTCCGGAGGGGATCGCGGTGGGAGCCGACGGACGCGTTTTGATCACGACGATCGGGTCGGGCGCGGGAAACCTGTTGAACACGCTGCTGGTGTACGATCCGTCGGTTACTGAAGCTAGGTCGAGCCTTTCGACCGTGCCTGTGGCGCCGCCGCCGCCGCTGCCGCCGACGCTGCCCGCGCCATCGGGCCGCACGTTTTTGGCGAATCGGAGCCAGTTGCTCGCCACTGGCGACGGATCGAAAATTATCGGATTAAACGCCTTCCAGGCGCAGAACCGCGTGGTGTTCGTTTATGAATCGGCTTCGCGGTCGGTACTGCGCAGCCGGATTGTCGGCGATCTGTCGACGGTGCTGTCAGTCTCCCCGGATGGCTCAAGGTTTATGGTGGGCTTGAGGCTGTTCGATTCGGAAAGCTTGGCCGTGATTGCGCAGCAAAACGCGGCCAACGCGCCGTTCCCGCTCTCCGTCAATATCACAGCGCAGGGTTTCGCCCAGGTGGGTCAACAGTTCAACTTGCAGGCCAACCAGGGGGGCAGCGTTTTTTCACCCGACGGCGCGACAATCTATTCGGCGTTCAATATTGCGCCGATTCAGAACCCCGCGGCCCGCGCGAACGTGGCGCAGTTGCTGGTGAATGACGCGGACAATTTATTGATCCAGGACGGACTGCAACTGCCGGAGAACTTGGCGGGGAAAATGGTGATGTCGTTGGACGGCAGCAGCTTATACGCGCTGTCGGAATCGGGTTTCACGATTATTCCTTTGAATCAAGTATCGCGGAATCCGCTGCTGCAGCCGGCTTCAACTGTTTTGTTGCTCGCCTCCGATCAATGCAATTCGGCGCCGGAGGGAACGCGGTCCACTGTCAGCGTGATGAATCTTGGCCGTGCCACCGGACCGGTTGCGGCAACGGCGACGCTGGTGCAATCGCTGGGCGGCGTGGCGATTCCAGGCTTTGGACTGCCCGGAGGCGCGCTGCCTGGGTTGGGCGGCGGCGGCGGTCCCGGTGGCGGCGCGCCCGGCGGCGGTGTTGTTATAACTTTCCCAACGCTCCCGATACCAGGCCTCCCGCAAATTCCGGGCCTTAACAACCCGCAGCAGATAACGCAGCAAACGGCGCCGTCCTTGCGGGTGGTGCGGGACGGGCCCAACACCGCTTTTGAAATCGCATACAATTTTGTGAACGCGCGGTCCCTTGGCACTCCCGCCGCGCACGATTTTTTGATTACTTCGCCGCAAGCGGTGAACGTGCCGGCAACCATCCGCGTCTTTCAGAACTCGCGAAACACCGAATCGCGCGGCGATCTGATTCCGGTGCGAACCGCGATATCGCCCAATGAGGGGCTGACCGATCTGGTGATCGATGGCGTCCGGAACCGGCTTTATATTTCCAATTCGGGAATGAATCGCGTAGAGGTCTTCGACACGCGCGGCAAGCGTTTTCTGGCGTCGATCAAAGTCGGCCAGTTGCCGCGCTCACTGGCGATGTCGCCCGACGCCTCGACGCTCTACGTTGCCAATACGGGCGGAGAATCGATTAGCATTATCGACCTTGACCGGTTGGCCGTGTCGGGGCAGATCAAGTTCCCCGCAATACCGTTCAATGGGGCGACGGCGGTGATCTCGCCATCGGCTCTCGCCGTGACGCAGAGCGGATTGCAGATTGTGATGAGCAACGGCACGTTGTGGCGCGTAGTCGGTGATGAAGCGGTGCCGCGGCGCGTGAGCGCGGTGATTGGCACGGCGACGATTCCCGCTCCCCGGACCATCGCCGCCACGCCGAACGGCGAGTACATGTTGTTGCTGGCCGGGAATGGAAACGCTTATCTTTACGATGCGCTGGTTGACGACTTTGTGGCGGCCCGCCAAGTGGCGGTCGCGCCGATCCAGGGCTTTTTCGGTCCAGTGAGCGCCGGACCGCGCGGACAGTACTTTCTGGTCAATAACTTCGTGCTGAACCAGAGCCTGTCCCCAATCGCCGGTTCCGCCGGGGCCGGGACGGACCCCGGCGGAGTGCCAGGGCGGCCGATTCCAACCGTCTCCAACTCGCGGCCGGTGTCGGCCGTTTACGCCGCCTCGGGCGCGGTGTACGCGAAGTTCTCCCAGCCGATTCGCGCCAACGCAAATGCCCTTGTCACCGACACCCCGATGATTGAACTCGTCAACGCCGCGACGGGCGCGACGATGCGGACTTCCGCCGCGCTGGAGGGGCCGGTGTCGGCGGTGACCGGAGCGCAGCGGGTCAATATCGACGGAAGGACCATGGCCGTCGACGCGGCGCTGGAAAATGCCTATGTATTGACGGCGAGCGGGTTGGCGATTGTGCCATTGACGGTTCCCCCGGTTGCCGACCGGCCGCTGGTTCCGCCCGCCGGCGTAGTGAATGTGGGCAACTATACAGCCGGCGCGGCGCCGAACGGACTGGTTTCCATCTTTGGGCAGAATCTGGCCGGCGCGGCGGCTGCGAGCACAACACCCTTGCCGTTAACGATGGGAGGCACCTGCGTGACCATCAATAATTCGCCGATTCCGCTTTTGATGACTTCGAGCGGACAAATCAACGCACAGATTCCGCCGGAGCTTGCCGCCGGCCGGTACACAATGCTGGTCCGGTCGATCGACCGGAAAATATCTTCGCAGGCCGTGCAGGTGACTGTCGCCAAATATGCGCCGGCGGTTTTGGCGGATCCGTCAACAAAAAGGGCCATGGTTTTCCGGCCGAACGGGGAACCCGTCACCACCCAGCGTCCCGCCAAGCGGGATGAGACGCTGGTGATGTATGCCGTTGGGCTTGGCAATCCGAAGGGAGGAGTCCGCCTGGTTTCGGGAACTCCAGCGCCGGAGAGTTTGGCGGAAACAGACGCGCTGGAGGTCTACTTCAAGAAGGTGGAAACGGCGGCGGACAAACCCCGCGGGTTCCGGGTTCAGGAAGAAGTGATCGTCGATTGGAGCGGGCTGGTTCCCGGTTATGTGGGGCTCTATCAGATCAATCTTCGCGTCCCCGGTTTCCACGAAAAAGGGCCGAATTTGGAAGTCGTCGTGCGGATTGGCGGGATAAATAGCTCAATCACCGGACCTGTGGTGCCGCTGGTCGCGGTGGAGTAGCGTCGCTCCACGCCGGGTCAAGTTTTCTACTGCGCGGCCGATAATAGGTGAAGGGCTTGCAGGATTCGTCGACCGGTCGCTCGTTGCGCGTCCAGGCGCGATATCATTGTAAGTATCCTTTTTTCGCTGGTGAACCCATGACACGACGACGCATATCCCTCCTTTGCCTGATACTTCTCACGCTTTTTGCCGCCGCTTGCAGCCTCGAAGCCAAGAAGAAAAGAGCACTGGAAGGAGGAAACAAGTACTTTGATAAGGGCCAGTACAAGCAAGCCCGCTTGATGTATATGAACGCGATCAAAGCGGACCCTCGATTTGGAGAAGCCCACTACAAACTCGCGCTCACCAACTTGCGATTGGGATCCTACGCCGAGGCCGTTGGGAACTTGCAGCGTACAATTGAAATGCAACCGGAGAATCTGGATGCGCACAGCAAACTCGCTGACATCTATCTGAGTGTCTATTCATCGAATCCGGTGAAGAACAAAATATACTTGAGCGACATTCGGGATCTGTCCGGGCGAATGGAAAAGCGCGGCAAAGGATCTTTCGAAGATCTGCGGATGCGGGGTTTTCTGGCGATCGCCGACGGTAAGGGCGAGGCGGGGCTCGCGCTGTTTCGCGAAGCCGACAAGAAGAAACCGGATCAGCCGGTGATGCAATTGACGATTGCGCGCGCGATGCTGGCGTTGAAGCAGGTGGATGAAGCGGCGGCCTATCTCCAGGCGATGATTGCCAAAGACAAGTCGTTTGGCACCCCCTACGAACTGCTGTACGGGATTGCCATGTCGCAAGGCAAGCCGGACGAGGCGGAAAGGATGATGATCCTGCGCGTTGAGAACAATCCGAAGGACGAGGGAAGTCGGCTGCGCCTTGCGGCGCATTTTTTCGTCAACCAGAAAATCCCGGCGATGGAAAAAATCCTGAGTGAGACGCTCTCCCGGCGCGCGGAGTTTCCGAATGTGTTCATGGACGTCGCCGATTTCTACTATCGTATCCGTGATTATGAACGTGCGGCGGCAACGTACCTGGAAGGTGCCAAGCAGGATAGCCCCCGCGCGCGTACGTATGAGAAGCGGATGGTGGAAGTGAGGGTGTCGCAGAACCGGTCCACTGAAGCTTTGGAACTCTGCGAAAAAATCTTGAAAGATGATCCGAAGGACCATGAGGCGATCGCGATGCGAGCATCGCTGTGGCTCTATGCGGGCAAGCCGGATCAGATCAATACGGCAATTAGCGAACTGCTTTCCGTAGTGAACAAGATGCCGGAGAATTTTGTGTTGCGCTATAACCTGGGCCGGGCTTTGATGGCCAAAGGCGACATCGATGCGGCGCGGGTGCAGTTCGCCGACGCCTTGAAGTACCGGAAGGATTACCTGCCCGCGCGAATTGCGCTGGCGCAGATTCTGGTCACACGCGGCGAATATGCCGCCGGCATGAGCGCCGCCAACGAGATTCTGCAGCTCCATCCCGGGAATCAGAACGCCCGGCTGATCCAGGCGCAGACCTTTTTGGCGCAGGGAAAATTTGCCGATTCGAAGGCTGTGCTCGAAGAGACGCTAAAAATCAATCCCAATCAGAAGGATGCAAAGTATCAGTTGGGCTATGTACTTTTCAAAGAAGGCAAGCTGAAGGAGGCCGAGGCGATTTTCCAGCAGATCTACTCGGACTCCTCGCCGGACTTGCGCGGACTGATGGGCTTGACCGAGGTCTACACCGCGCAAGGGCAGTTTGACCGCGTCCTCAAAATGCTCGACGACGCCATCCAAAAGTACCCGAAGACATCCAACCTGCAAGTCGCATGGGGCAATATTGCCGTGCGCGCTAAAAAGTATGACGAAGGCGTAGCCATGTTCCGCAGAGTGCTGGTCGGCGATCCGAAAAACTTTGACCTGCATATGCGGGTAGCAGAAGGCCTCCGGCAAAAAGGTGACCTGCCTCAAGCGATTGAGGCATGGAAAAAGGCGGGCGAATTGATGCCGAATCACATTATGCCCCTCATCAGCCGCGCAATGGCGTTGGATCAAGTGAACCGAAGGTCGGAGGCGGCCCCGCTTTATCTACAGGTGTTAAAAGCACAACCGGACAACATTGTGGCCTTGAATAACTACTCGTTCTACCTGGCCGAACAGGGAAACGATTTGGACTTGGCGCTGACATACGCGCAGAAAGCCAAGTCCAAGGCCCCGGCCGATCCCCTCATCGCCGATACTCTGGGATTCATTTACCTCAAGAAGAACTTGCCGCAAAACGACGCTTCCATCTTTTCAGAATTGACCGGTAAATACCCCAAAGTTGCCTTATTCCATATTCGGCTGGCTACGGCCCATTTCCAGGCCGGCGAGAAAGCCAAGGCTAGAAAAGTGCTGGATGATGCCCGGAAAAATAATCCGACCAAGGCCGACCAGGACGAAATTCAAAAACTTGCCGGCAAGCTCGGTTAGGCGGGGAAAGAGTTTCATGCGGCCGAACGCGTTTCGGGCAATCCTCTTTGTCTTTTGCGGATTTGCCGCACTCACCCAACCCTCGCCGGTCTGGAGGCGATTGTTGCCGCCAGGTTTCCATTCGCTCCCGGCTCCGGAGGCTCGCCATACCTATAGCGTGTTGGTCTCAGTCCCGATTCCCGGCGAGCAAAGGGTCGCGGGCGGCGTCCGGATCTTCGCCGGAGAAGCGCTGCTCGCAGAAAAACAGTTGAACGCCGGCGACCCGGATCTCTATACCCTCATTCACGGCGCTTCGGCGATGCGGATGGAGTTAACCACTCCGGCCGCCGTGCAGTTGATCGATCTCGGCGTCGCTCCGCATTTGGAAGCCGAGCCGAACAACTCCTGGTCCGCCGCCAACCCGATTGAACTTGGGAAAACGATCTGGGCCTCCGGCGACGAAGCGCCCTATATCCCCGCCGCAATCAGCCTGCGGATCGAGCCGAACCCGCACGAAGACTGGTACCGTTTTGAGTGGCGCGGCGTCAAACCGCAGTTAGTCTATTTCAGCCTGGAGTTATTGGACCGCGACAACATTCCCGTCGATGTCAGCGTTCACCGGACCGAAAATGGACAACTGCGGGAGTTCGCCGAGGGCGAGGATCCTGTCACCATCCCGCACGAGGTACAGGCGCTACCCGGCAACAAGTTCACCACGCGCATTCTAAAACAGCCTGGAACCTATTATGTCCGCGTCAAGCTCACGCATCCTTTTTACCGGCTCCGAACCCGCGTCTACGATGCGCCGCCCTACGCCGATCCCCGCCAGGCTGTGCAGGCGGCCGTCGATTATCTGATCGGTGCCGGCGACTCCTGGCACGCCAACACCCCCCGCCGCGGCGGCCTGTTCCATCGCGTCTCCAGCAACCATCAGGAGACGACTCTGTGCGTCGCCTGCCACGCCACCCATTTCACCCAACGCGCTCAACTGTACGCCGTTCGCCAGGGCTACAACGTTCATTACCCCCACCAGCTTTCCTTCCTCGCCGAGCGCTTCTATAACAACCCGCGGCCCTTCTACGGCTTTGAAGCCGAAGGCGCAGTCTGGTCGCGCGTCATCTCCGCTTCCGCCAATGTTCTCAGCCGGATGTCGCATCTTATGCGGATCTATGAATCGGAGCTGACCCACGATCCGCGCCCCGCCTATCACAGCGGAGTCGCCGACTATTTAGGCCTTTATTATAAGGACCGCGTGAAGCTTCCTGGTGACGAAACCAACGGCAACACCCCCCTGGTCAGCACCTACGAGGTCGCCTGGTACTCCTGGGAGACAACGCGCGACGCCCGGCTCGCGGCGCTGATCGAACAGGATCATGAGATCAAGAACTTGATCGATCTCTGTTACCAAACGCTCGCGCTGGCGGCGATCGACAAATCCCGCCACGCCGCCAAAATCCAAGCAAACGCCGAGCGATTGCTGCAACTCCAGCGCCCCGACGGCCAGTGGTCGGCGCGTTTTGACGAAAAATCGTTCCCGGTGGAGTTCCAGACCGGCCACGCCCTGTGGGCGCTGCACGCCGCGGGCATTCCGCGCGACAATCCCCAAGTGGCCAAAGGTCTGGGCTATCTGCTGAGCCGTCAACAGCCCTTCGGCGGCTGGCTGGATCCTCTGCAGACCTACGAAAACTTCCGCACGCCGTTCCGCGAAACACAGATGGCTGTTTTGGCGCTCAGCGCCTATTATCCAGCCCAAACCGCCGGGCCGAAATGGGGACGGACACCGGACGGTCCGTTAAAAACGCTCGATGATCTAAATGAAATTTGGGATGTTCCCGATCCGGCGCGTTTACGCGAAATTGAAGCGTTGACAACCGTCCCGGAGCCCATGTTCCGTGCTCAGGCGCTGGAAACATTGGGGCGACTCGGCCGCGCCGAATCGCTGCCCGTCATCGCCGCGAGGCTGGACGATCCCAGCAAACTCGTGATGCGCGCCGCCGCCTGGGCCATGCGGCAGGTCTACAGCCGCCGTCCCGAGGCGTCAACGCAACCGCTGTTAAACGCCCTGCAATCCAACGGCGAACGCGAACGCTGGTCGGCGACCCGCGTCTTCGCCAGCCATTTTTCGGCGCTCGCCAAACGCGATGCGTTCGCCCCTATTCTTGCTAAGCGGATCGGCGACCTTAGCCCCGCTGTGGCCATGCAAGCCGTCAAAGCCGCCTGGCAGTTTTGGTATTGGACCCCCTCGCTTCCGTCGCGCGAGATTCTCGAAGACGCCATTCTCGCCGCCATGGCCAAGCCCCAGCACCCCTGGGTGGAACGTAGCTTGAAGGAAGCCGTCTACAACCTCGCCGACGAAAACATCCGCTATTTATACAATAACTGGGTCCCGGGCTTGGCCCTTCCGGCCGACCGCGAACGCGCCATCCGCGGCCGATTGTCGATCGAAGACCGCCTAGCCGCGAAGTTCGCCAAAATCCTCGAAACCGGCGATCGCCAACAGGTCCAATGGCTCCTTGCCGGCCTTAGCGAATTCGAACTGCGCCGCGGCGACGTGTACGACCCCACCGCGGACCGCTCCGCCAAGTTCAACGGCATCTATAACCGCATCGGCAACGACGTCGAACAGATCGTCTTCTTCGGTGCCGCGAATGACCGCATGGCGAAAGCGCTCGCTCCCCATCTGAAAAGCGACGATCCGGAAACCCGCCGCCTGGCCCTGCTCGCCGGGCAGATGTTGCGCGATGCCGCCTTCGGCGAAGTTTCCAAAATCGCCGGCCTGCCCAACGCCGCCCGCGATCCCATTCTGCAAGCCGTCAATGCCGCTCAACCCGCGCCTCCGCCCAGAGCCGCCGGCGCTCGCGCCCGCGCCGGTACCGCCCGCCCGGATGACGATTACTTCCGCGGCTACGTGGAACCCGTTCTCACCACCCGCGGTAAGGACGGCCAGGCCTGCGTCCACTGCCACGCCACGCATACGCTCTTTAACGCCACCCTCGGCACCGCCAAAAACGTAATCAACGCCGAAGACCCCGAAAGCAGTCTGCTGCTGGTCAAACCCACCTCGACCGCCGAAACCGAAGGCGTCGTCAACGCCAGCAAAGCCGCTCACGGCGGCGGCGTCCGTTTTGAGAAAGGCTCGCCGGAATACAATACGATTCTGAATTGGATTCGCGGTACAAAACCCTAATCACCATGCTCCGTCACCCCGCTGTGCCCTATGTCCTGCCGTTTGCCGTCTTCCTCCTGTTCCTGGCGTTGCAGCCCTATAATCCGCTGCCCGGCCCAGTGGAGCAGGTCGTCCGTGTCGCCATCCTCACCGCCGTCATCTGGTACTTCTCTCGCCCAGTCCTCGACTTGCGGCTGGCCTCCCCGTTGACGACCGTAGCCTTCGGAATCGCCGTTTTCATCCTCTGGATCCTCCCCGATATCCTCTTCCCCGGCTACCGCGGCCATTGGCTCTTCACTAACTCCGTCACCGGCGCCGTATCGAGTTCCATTCCCTCTGAAGATCTCCGCTCACCCCTCGTCCTCATCTTCCGCACCATGCGCGCGGCCCTGCTCGTCCCCATCATTGAGGAACTCTTCTGGCGCGGCTGGCTCATGCGCTGGCTCGATAATCCGGACTTCGAAAAAGTCCCCTTCGGCCGTTACGCTCACCAGGCATTCTGGATCTCGGCGGCGCTTTTCGCCTCCGAACACGGTCCCTACTGGGACGTCGGCCTCCTCGCCGGCGTGGCCTATAACTTCTGGGCGATCCGCACCAAACGCCTCGGCGACTGCGTGCTCGCCCACGGCGTCACCAACCTCTGCCTATCGGTCTACACCATCGCCACCGGCAAATGGGAATACTGGATGTGAAGATCTTCGTTTATTTCATCGGCCGCCCCAAGGACACCCACGCCAACGCCATCGCCGATGACTTCCTCGCTCGCGCCAACCGCTTCGCGCCCTGCGAAATGCGCGAGATCAACCCCGCCAAATTCGACATCTTCACACGCCATCCCGCCGCTCGTAAAATCTTTCTCGATCCGCTCGGCAAGGAACTCGATTCCCCAAACTTCGCAAAAATTCTCGACACCGCCGCCATGCAGGGTCAGGATCTGGTCTTCCTCATCGGCGGTCACGATGGCCTGACCCCCGAACTGCGCCAAAAAGCCGATCTCCTGCTCTCCCTCGGCCGCATGACATGGCCCCACGAACTCGCCCGCGCCATGCTCGCCGAACAGATCTATCGCGGTTTCGCCATTCTAAAGAATCATCCGTACGTGCGATAAGCGATAATGAAAAGTAGATATGGCTTGGTGGAACCGAAAAGCTCCTAGCGTTACCCCGATTCCGGACGAAGAACGCCGCGTTAAGACCGAAGGGCTCTGGGAAAAGTGCGACGGCTGCGGCCAGATTATCTGGAAAAAAGAACTCGACGACGCCCAGCAGGTCTGCACCAAGTGCGGCTACCACTTTAAGCTGAGCGCCGAAGAGCGCCTGCGGATGCTCTTCGATGACGGCGCATACGAGACCTTTGATCGCGGTCTCCGCTCCACCGACCCGCTGGATTTTGTCGACTCCAAGCCGTACAAAGACCGGCTCACCGCCATGCGCAAAGCCACCGGTCACGCCGACGCCATCATCGCCGCCGCCGGCAACCTCCTCGGCCGCCGCCTCCAGATCTGCGCCTTGAATCTCCGGTTCGTCGGCGGCAGCATGGGCGCCGTCGTCGGCGAAACCATCGCCCGTTCCATTGATCGCTGCCTGGCCGAAAAATGCCCCCTCGTCATCGTCTCCGCCTCCGGTGGCGCGCGCATGCAGGAGGGCGCGGTCAGCCTCATGCAGATGGCCAAAATCTCCGCCGGCCTCATGAAATTGGATGAGGCGCGGCTCCCCTACATCAGCGTCATGACCGATCCCACCACCGGCGGCGTCACCGCCAGCTTCGCCATGCTCGGCGATCTGAACATCGGTGAGCCCGGCGCGCTGATCGGTTTCGCCGGCCCGCGCGTCATTGAACAGACCATCCGTCAAAAACTCCCCGAAGGCTTCCAGCGCAGTGAATTCCTGGTGAAACACGGCTTTCTCGATGCAGTGGTCCCCCGCTCGGACATGCGGCAGTACATCGCCCAATCGTTCGACTTTTTCTGCGGACCCCTAAAGTGAAACTCCTTCTTTTCCTCCTCGCGTTGACGGCCGCGGCCGCCGATTTCGACGTGCTCATTCGCAACGGCCGTGTGATTGACGGCACCGGCAACCCCTGGTACCGCGCCGACGTCGGCGTGAAGAACGGCCGCATCGCCGCCATCGGCAACCTCGCCGCCAAGTCGGCCGATTCAACCATCGATGCCGCCAATCGCGTCGTTACCCCCGGATTCATTGACGTTCACACCCACGTCGAGGGCGCTGTCGAACTCAATCCCATGGGCGCCAATTATCTGCTCGACGGCGTCACTACCATCGTCACCGGCAACTGCGGCGGCTCCCGCGTCGATCTCAAAACCTGGTTCGAAAAGCTCGAAACCATCAAGCTTGGACTCAATCTCGCCACGCTCATCGGCCACAACTCCGTGCGTAGCGAAGTCATGGGCGCCGCCAACCGCCTCGCCAACGACGAAGAGATCGCCAAGATGCAGGCCCTCGTCGACAAAGCCATGCAGGATGGCGCCGTCGGCTTCTCCACCGGCCTCATCTACATCCCCGGCACATATTCCGACACCCGGGAAGTCGTCGCCCTCGGCCGCGCCGCCGGTAAATACAACGCCGTTTACGCCAGCCATATGCGCGACGAAGGCGCCAAGGTTAAGGATGCCATCACCGAAGCCGTCACCGTCGGCCGCGAAGCCGGTCTCCGCGTCCAGATCAGCCATTTCAAAATCGACACCCCGCGCCTCTGGGGCTCCAGCAAGGACTCTATCGCCCTCGTCGAAGAGTTCCGCAAACAAGGCGTGGATGTCGTCGTCGACCAATATCCCTACGATCACTCGTCCACCAACCTCGCCATCACCCTGCCCAGTTGGGCCCTCGCCGACAACCCCAAAGCCGTCGAGGAACGCCTGAATAGCCCCGAAACCCGGCAGCGCGTCGCCACAGAAATGAAGCTGCGTCTGGCCGAATTAGGGCACAAAGACTTCTCCTACGCCATCGTCGCCAACTACGGTGCTGACCCCGCCCTCAACGGCAAAAACATCTCCGAAATCAACAAAGCCGCCGGCCGCCAGGCCACCCTCGATAACGAAGTCGAAACCATCCTCCAAATGATCGTCAAAGGCGGCGCGCAAATGGTCTATCACTCTATGGGAATGGAAGATGTCGAGCGAATTCTACGGTACCCCAACACCGCCATCGCCTCCGACGGCGGCATCCGCGAGTTCGGCTCCGGCATGCCCCACCCCCGCAGCTACGGCACCAACGCCCGCGTCCTCGCCGAGTTCGTCCGCGTCCGCGGCACCCTCACTCTCGAAGACGCCATCCGCCGCATGACATCTCTCCCGGCGCGCACTTTCCGCTTCAACGATCGCGGCCTCTTGCGCGTTGGCTTCGCCGCTGACCTCCTCATCTTCGACCCCGCCAAAGTCAAAGACCTTTCCACCTACCCCGACCCACACCATTACTCAGAAGGATTCGACCACGTCTTCGTCAACGGAGTTGCCGTGGTCAACGAAGGGAAATTGAACGAGAACCGGCCCGGCCGGATTCTTCGCCATAACGCGGAATGATTTCGCTCAACGCCGCCGGAAAACGCTTCGGCCCCAAACTGTTATTTGAAGACGTCACGTGGCTGGTGACCCCGCAGGAAAAAACCGGCCTCGTCGGAGGCAACGGCACCGGAAAAACGACCCTCCTGAAAATCCTCTCCGGCGTCGAAGACCTCGATTACGGCACCATCAGCTTCACCAAGGGAATGACCATCGGCTACCTCCCGCAGGACGGTCTCTCTCTACGCGGACGCACCGTCTTCGCCGAGTGCATGAGCGTCTTCGACGACCTCCTCGACATGGAAGTGGAGATGGAGTCGCTCACCCATAAGATGTCGGAGCTCGACCCCGAAAGCCCCGAATACCTCGCCGTCGCCGATCGCTTCCACCGCGTCGAAAACGAGTTCACTACCCGCGACGGCTACTCCGTCGAATCGCAGGTCGGCATGGTCCTGGACGGCCTCGGTTTTGCGAAGGAAGACTGGCGCCGCCCCACCGAAGAGTTCTCCGGAGGCTGGCAAATGCGCATCGCCCTCGGCAAACTGCTGCTCCAAAAGCCCAACCTTCTCCTCCTCGACGAACCGACGAACCATCTCGATCTCGAAGCCCGCAACTGGCTCGAAGACTATCTCGTCAACTACCCCTACGCCTACGTAATGATCTCCCACGATCGTTATTTCCTCGACACCACCGTCAAGCGCATCATCGAGCTTTGGAACAAAAACATGCACTTCTACAGCGGGAACTACGAAAAGTACCTGCAGCAGAAGACCGAACGCCGCGAGCAATTAATATCCGCCTACAAGAACCAGCGCGAACGCATCGAAGCTCTGGAAGCCTTCATCAACCGTTTCCGCGCCCAGGCCACCAAAGCCAAACAGGTCCAGAGCCGAATCAAGGAACTCGAAAAAATCGAGCGCATCGAAATCCCCAGCGACGAGAAGACCATTCACTTCTCCTTCCCCCAGCCCAGACCCTCCGGCCGTAATGTCGCCGAGTTCAACGGTGTCTCCAAATCCTACGGCGAGAAGCACGTTTTCAGCGGTGTCAACTTCGTCATCGAGCGCGGCGAACGCATCGCCCTCGTCGGCCACAACGGCGCAGGCAAATCCACCCTCATCAAACTCCTCGCCGGCATTGAGCCCGTCACAAAAGGCGAATTCACCCTTGGCCACAACGTCGATCTCGACTACTTCGCCCAGGATCAGTACAAAGAGCTCGATCCCGAAGCCCGCGTGCTGGATGATTTAACCGGTCTCGCCGGCTTGAAAACACAAACCGAACTCCGCAGCCTGCTCGGCTGTTTCCTCTTCAGTGAGGACGACGTTTTCAAGCGCATCGGCGTATTGAGCGGCGGCGAACGCAATCGCTACGCCCTCGCGAAAATGATGCTGCGCCCGTCGAACTTCATCCTCCTCGACGAACCCACGAACCACTTGGACATGCGCGCCAAGGACATTCTGCTCAACGCCATGGCCACCTTCAGCGGCACCGTCGTCTTCGTCTCGCATGATCGCTATTTCATCGACAAGCTGGCGACGAAGGTCTACGAAGTCGGCGATGGCGGCGTCGAAGTCTATCCCGGCGACTACGAAGAGTACATGTGGCGCAAAAGCGGCGGTTCGCAAAAGCTCGACGCCGAACTCACCCAGCGCCACCAGCCTCCGCCGCAGGTAAAAACAGCCGTCATCGAAACCGCGGCCAAAAAGAAGATCAACCCCATCAAGCTCAAGCAGCTACAGGACCGAGTCGTCCAGCTAGAAGCGGACATCGCCAGTACCGAAGCAAAAGTGACGGAAACCGAAGTCGGCCTGGCCAACTATTCGAACGCCGAAGAATCCGCGCGTCTCGGCACGGACCTCGCCGCCCTCCGCTCCAAACACGAAAAGCTGATCGCCGAATGGGAAACGACATCGGAAGCGCTTGGCGAAGTCTCTTAGCCCGGCTGAGCCATACGAATTGCGGCTAGGATCGCGTCCGCGTTCGACGTTATCACTGACTCGTCGTTGTCGCTCAGGACGATCAGCGCGACTCTCGAATTCCGCCTGTTCTGCTGGTAGCGAATGCCCCGATCCGCAGTAACAATGACTTCGAATCCGGCGTCTTCCGCGGCTTTCAGCAATGCGCCATTTGTAAGGCCCGCCCATCCCTGGTACGCCGCCGTTCGGACGTCATGACCTTTCAGCAGCCGCCGCAGACTGTGGGGCAGGTTTTCATCGAGCAGG
>CAMDKT010000047.1 GCA_945900935.1 Candidatus Sulfopaludibacter sp. SbA3
AATCTTAGCTTATTGCCTGGTCTGAATTCCTGGGACCACTATATCCAATTACTCTCCAATAAGGACGCAATGCCAGAGACTTTGATGGTATGGCTATACATCCAGCCGTTTTCTACATCGACTGTATTCCGGCCTTATGTTGCCGCGTCCGTCGATGGCTGGACGATAATCAGGTGGGCTGTCGAACGCATAGTCCATCTGATTCCTGGGTCGCAACTCTCAATCTTAACTGAGACTGAGGTATCTGGGCACGAACTGAAGGGTGCCGTCCCCGGCGGGACTACAGTAGTTACGGTTGAGCCTGGGTCGTCATTTCAGGTGTTCCTGCGTGCGGCGCAGAAAGGCCATAGTACGCACTCGATGTTTCTTAACCTCGCTGTCGCGTTTGGCCCAGATGATCTGTTGGAGTCGGCGTATAGCCATCACTGCTCGCATTCCAATGCGCACACTTGCGTCAGGGGCCTTCCACAAGGATTGTTGGTCGAAATCTACGATAATGCCGCGCTGGCAGAAATCGCAGATGTCCCTTTCCCATATCAGCCGAAGAGCTTGGCGTCGGCATTCGAGTTGGTCGGACATCTGTCGGCGTCTGAGTTTTCGCGGATGTCCCGCCAAACGCCGTTCAACGCACTTACACACTACCAGGAGACAATAACCAACCTTCCCGAATACGTCACCATCAACACCAGGAAGGATGCGGAGATCGCGATGGAACTCCTTAAACGACGTAGCTATCGTCTTTTTCCGCTGGAAACCGGTCTGTCACCCTTTACGCTGCTGCGGGAATGGCGCGAACTTAGTCTGGATCGTCAGCGCGCCGCACGGACGTTACACGACCGAGGTAAGCGTTTGAAAACGAATGGTGATCGCCGCTGCAGGTGTGTCTTTTTCGTAGGTTCCTCCGCAATGTCAGGTGGAGAGCAGAGTTTGTGCTGCATCTTGGAAAAGTTAGCCATGTTCGGCGTCGACTGTTACGCCGTCGTGCCATACACCGGAGTGCTGTCAAAGATGCTGATGGATATGCGAGTGCAGGTGACGGTGCTCGAATCTGATCCGGAAGACGGAGACATCGAGCAACTTCGGGGGGCCGTGGCATTTCTCAGAGAAGTTAATCCCGATGTCGTGCATTTCAATGGACCACACACCTCTAGACTCCTGTCACTGATGGCGCTTAGCATGATGATACCCATAGTAATTCACGTTCGAATCAAGGTCCATTGGAGCTTCGCCGACGTATTAAGACGCGCCGACCGCGTGATAGCGATCTCAAACTTTGTACGACAAGACCTTCAACGGCTCGAGCTACTCGACGAAGACGTTCACACTGTCTACAATGGAATCGCTGATGTGTGGCATAAATGCAGGGGCTTGCAATCTTTGGCTCGAGAGAGACTCGGACTAAGTAAGGATGAAGTACTCCTCCTCACCGTTGTGCGGTTCGACCCGTATAAACGAATCGAAACGGCGATTGACGTGTTGCGTGAATTGAGAAGAAATGGAATGCAGTCGAGGCTGCTTGTGCTTGGAGAGAGATGTGTTGGCTCTGACGACGTTTACTATGTGAATGTGATCGAGCATGCTCGACAGACAGGACTGGCCAGCTATGTGGAGCTTCTTGGCTACAAAGAAGATCTCAGACCGTATTACGAGGCTGCGGACGTACTACTTGCGACGGCCGAGGGAGAACCCTTCGGGCGTTCCTTGGTCGAGGCGCTAGCAGTTGGGTTGCCGGTTGTGGCGGCCGATTCAGGGGGGCATCGAGAAATCATCGAAGCAGGTGTTTCCGGGATGCTATGCCCTGTGGGTGACGCACTGGCGTTTAGCAGTACGATCCGTCATCTGCTATCGGATCCCGCGCTGCGTGCGTCGCTAAGTGCGGAAGGTACTGCTAGAGCTAGACTCTTCAATGCAAACAAGTCCGCAATGCAAATGGCAAACATTATCCATGACCTTTCTCGTCAATCCACAGGCTAATGAGTTCTCTTCAAAATAGCATCCTCTCATTCCTCGCAACGACTTGGCTGCTGACCGTTCAGTTAACCTGCCTGAACCGAGCCTCCCGGTCGGTTTAATTTTTCCCAGAAACAAGCCACCAAACCCGTCCGGCTTTCACTTGGTGTATAGTATTGCCTCTACGATATCCCCGTCAATCGTAAATCTGGCCGCGCCGCTCGCAATTTCGCCGCGCCATCGGCCGAGATTCGTGTCCCCTCTAACATCACCACCCGCAAAGATTTCATTTCGATTAACACTGCCACTGCCTCGTCATCGACATTTTTCGCCAGCGCCAGCCGCAGTTCCCGCAACCGGCCCAACCCCCGCAGCGCCCGCAGTCCCGCCGCGTTTACCGGCGTCCGGCTCAGGTCCAGCCGCTCCAAATTCCGCAGCCCAGCCAGCTTCTCCAGCCCATCCAACGTCTGCCGCCGCTCTTCCTTCAATCCCGGTTTGTCCGCGCCAATGTCGTTCAAAACGGCGCCGCTCAAGTTCAGCGAGACCAGGTTTTCCAGTGCACCCAACTCCCCCAGCACCGCCGCGCTCAAAGTCAATCCCCAATGACCCGAATCCACCCGCTGCATCCCGCTGATGTCCAAATGCCGCAGCGCCGGCAGTAACTGCAAGGAGGCAAGCGCCGCCGTTCCTATCCGCGTTCCGCCAATCGCCAGACTCTCCAATCGCGGTAACTCAGCCAGTAACTCCATGCCCGCGTCATCGATCTGCGTGTAACTAACATCCAGCGACCGCAGCGCCGTCAAATGAGTAAGTGACTCAAACACCCGGCTCGTAACCTTCGTCCCCCGCAAATTCAAACGCTCCAGTTTCGTCAACCCCCGCAGCGCCGCCATTCCGTCATCGGTGAAAAACTCCGCGAAGTATAGGTCCAGTTCCCGCAGGGCGCGCAGTTCCCCCACCCGCGCCAGCCCGGCGTCCGTCACCCGTGTCTGTCCCAGGCTCAGCCGCTCCAGCGCCGCCATCCCCGCTACCCGGTCCAAATCCGCGTCCGTTGTCCAGGTCGCCGTCAACTCCAGCGATTCCTGTCCCCGCAACGCCAATACCGCCAGCAACCAAACAAACCTCATGCCCGCCTCCGGTGCGGCATCCCGCTTTCTTTGTCCCAAACCACCCGCAATTCCGGCGAAGCGGCCCGCAGTCTCTCCACGCCTTCCTTCGTAAAAACCGAATGATATAAGTCCAACGTCCGCAATTTCGAATATCCCGCCAGCACCGCCACGCTGCTATCCGTCACATGCGTGCTATCCAGATTCAACGTCTCCAACTGCGTTAACGCCCGCAGTTTTCCCAGCCCCTCATCGTCCAACTCCGCATACGCCAAATTCAAAACCCGCAGCGACGTTAACTTGGCCAGCCCGTCCATCCCCGCATTCGAAACCCGCGTCCGCGCCAAGTCCAAACTCTCGAGCTTTCGAAGCGATTCCAGCTTCCGCGCCAGTGTCAAATCGCTGATCCGCGTATCGCGCAAACGCAGCGCCCGTAGCTCCGTGAACTTCTCCAGCGGCGCGTCATCGCCAATGTCGGCGCCTGACAAATCCAACTCCGTAAGCGCCAGCGCAGCCAGCGGCGACAAGCCCATTCCCGTCACATCGCTCTCCGCCAGCACCAGTCGCCGCAGTCCCGAAAATCTCGCGATATTCTCCATCGACGCATCATTGACCGGCGTGCCCAAAAGGCTCAGATCTTCCAGCACCGAATCCGCTGGCCACTCCGCAAATCCCGCCCCCTCGACGTATGTATTATTCAGTCGCAATCGTTTCAATCGCCGCAGCCCGCCCAGCGCTCTCACTCCCGCGTCCGTTACTTGCGTGCTGTTCAGTGTCAACTCCTCCAGCGTCGCAATGCCCGCCAACATCGCCATCGACGCGTCGCCCAACTCCGTCGCCTCTAGGTCCAATACCCGTAACTCCGGCATCCTCGCCACCGCCCCCAC
Source organism: Candidatus Sulfopaludibacter sp. SbA3 (assembly GCA_945900935.1). Classification (GTDB taxonomy): domain Bacteria; phylum Acidobacteriota; class Terriglobia; order Bryobacterales; family Bryobacteraceae. The sequence goes on from CAMDKT010000047.1 coordinate 3,944, forward strand.
CGCCGCCGCGTCCAACGGCACGCCCCGCAGCGAAAGAAAGCCTTCCTCCCGCCGGATCGTCCCGCCAATTGCCAGTACCCACTTCCCTAGTTCCGCCGCGTCTCGTCCCTTTGGCGGCGCCAGTTTCGATAGCGCCCGCCCGCCGCCGCCCGCAAACTGAATTCGCGCCCCCGGCAGCGCCGCCCGCAGCGCTTCATAGCCCGATGCGGTCACTCGCGTATATCGAATATCGATGTCCCGTAGCTTGCTTAACTTACTCAGCCGCTCGAGCCCGGCATTCGATATTTGAGTCCGGTATAGGTTCAATGATTCCAGGTTACTCAACTGCCCTAACGTCCCCGCCGCCGCGTCGGAGATGTTCGTCCCCTGTAAATCCAGCCGCCGCAGCGCGCGCAGCCCCGCCAAATGAAGAGTCGAATGATCAGAAATCCCGGTCCCGTGCAGATCCAGATCTTCCAGCGCCGTCAATCCCGCCAACGGCGCTAAATCCGTAACAAACGTGTCGCCTGCCCACAGCCGCCGCAGCCCCTTCATCCCCGTCAACCCCTCCAAATCGGCCAACGGACACAACGTGACATCCAGCGATTGCAGTTGAGAAAAGTGCCGCAATCCCGGACCCTTCACCTCCGCCTGCCGCAGCGCCAACTCCCGCAACCCTCCCAGCTCCGCGATCGCATCCAATCCCGCGTCCCGAAACCGGATCCGATCCAGAAAGTGATCGCTGAAAGTCAATTTCTCAATCGATGTTACAGGCGAAAGGAATCGAAGTAACTTACTCAGATCCTTTCCCCCATCGGCATTTCGATTCCACAGCGGGCCGGGCAGCCGCAACTCGCGCAAATGCCGCAGTCCCGTCATCCGCTCCAAATCTTCCGGCACCGCGTTCACCGCCACCCAGTCCAGCATTTCTACTTGATAATCGCCCGCCGGCAGATCAACCACATCCTGAATCACGCGACCGCCCACGCCTACGCGTCCGCCCTCCAGCAACGTCCACCGCGCCGCCGCCTGGTCCGCCGGCCCGCCGAATGCGGCCAATCCGAAAACGAATACCGCCGCGCCGCGCATCAAACAATCTCGCTAAGTTTGCGCTCAGCCGTGGGGAACGATTTCACTTGCGCGCCCATCACTTCATTCGCCACCGTCAAATACAAATCACCCAGCGTGCCCGTCGTGCGCGTGTGCAATCCCGTTTTCCATCCGCCCGCGTTCCCGGCCAGAATCAGCGCCAGGTTATTATTCTTGTGCGCGTTGGCCTCCGCGTGTTCATGCATCATCACCAGCGCCGTATTGTCCAATAACGTCTTGTCGCCTTCCGGCGTGGCCTTCAGCCGACCGATCAAATACGCAAACTCCTCGACATGCCACCGGCAAATATCGCGCAGCGTCCGCATCCCCCGCGGCGTCTCCACGTCGCCGTGTGTGTACTCATGGTGCCGTTGCGCTGTGTGTCCCAGCCACGGAAACCGCGTCAATCCCTGGCATTTCGTCAACATATACGAAGCCACGTGCGTTTGCTGGGAAGCCAGCGCATGAACCAACAGGTCGCTTTGCAGTTTCGCAATCCGCGGATAATCCCGCAGATCCATCGCTTCCGCCGGCCGTTCCACCGCAGTCGCATACTCCGGAGGCAGCGTCGCAATCGACGTTTCCAACTCCCGCACAGACTGCAAATACTCGTCCAGCTTCCTCTGATCGGTCGCTCCCAATTGCCCCTGCAGCGCCTGCGTCTGTTCCTTCACCGCGTCCAAAATACTCTTCTGCCGCGAAACCCACGCAGCCTCTTTCACGCCAAACAGACGGTCAAACAATCGATGCGGAATCATCTCCGGCGGCAGCGGCCGGTCCCGGTCCGCCCAGCTCAAATTTCGCTGAATACTTTCGCCAAATGACTCCTGGCACACGCCCACCTGCAGGGAACGAAACCGCGTCTCGCCGCCAATCTTCTGCGCGATTACCTGATCGATCGACGGCCCGCCCGCCCCGCGCCCCGTGTACGTCTTGCACGAAACCACCGCGCTCATCGACGGGTAGTGGCTGTTCCCCGGCCCCGGTAGCCGCGCCGCCGCGCTGTCCAGCCCGGTCACGATGTGGACGTCGCCCCGGTACGCCGCCAGCGGCTGCAGGCACGATGGCATCGCGTATTCCGCGCCCGTCTCCCGAGGCACCCAATACTTCTCCGGAATTCCATTGCCATTGAACCAGAAAACGAATCGCTTCGGAACTGCTTTCGACACGCCTGCCGCGTATGCGGTCCCGCTCGTGTTGAACATCGCCTCCAGTGGCGGCAATCCAATCCGGATCAACGCGCCGGCCGCCCCCACTCCGCGTAGAAAGGTTCGCCGGGCAAGTCGGGTTTCAATGGGCATGCAACGACTCCTCCAAAAATGGCCTCGAAGTGATGCTCGCCAACATCAACTCCCGAAACCGGAAACCGGATGTAGCGAATCTCGCATAAGCCTGCTCCAAGTGCGGGCGGTCGGCATCGGTCTCGGCTCTGCCTAAAGCATATCGAAAAAACTGCTTCACGATGCAGCGCTGGCACGCCGGCGTCGCCGCCAGAATCCGGCCCGCTTCCGCCGGGCTCGAAAAATCGGAATTCGGAATCCCCAAAATCGTTGCCTTCGAGTCCACCGCCAACTCCACCGTCAATCCATCCCGCCGCACACCTTTTTTCGACTTGTCCACCGTCGGAAAAAGCAGCGCCAACTGCTTTTCACGGTACCGGCCAATGGCGTCAAACTGCTCAAAACCAAATCCGATGGGGTCAACCAGCCTGTGGCACCCGGCGCAGCTTGCGTTCGATAAATGCACCGCCAGCCGTTCCCGGTTCGTCATCGGTTTTTCCTCGGCGATCACCGGCAGCGTCGTACTCACCCCCGGCGGCGGAGGAGGCACAGTCTGGCAGAGAAAGTGTTCCCGCACGAACAGCCCGCGCTCCGTCGGCGCTGTCTCCGAAGGCTTGGATGTCAGCGTCAAAAACGATGCGTGACCCAGCACCCCAGCGCGCTTGCCGCCGGCCGGAAATCGGGCCAATCCAAACTCGCTCTCCGGTGCCGGTACGTCGTAAACTTGCGCCAGCGCCGCATTCAGAAAGCTGTACTCGGCCGTGAAAAATTCGACAAACGGCTTGTCCTGCCATACCAGAAACGAAAACAGCCGCGTCGTCTCTTCGATCATCGAAGCTATCAGTTCCGTTCCAAACTCCGGGAACAGCTTTCGTTCGCGCAGGGCACCGCGCACGCGGTCAAACCGCAGCCACTCCGCCAGAAACTGGTTCAACGCCGTCCGCGCCCGCCCATCTTCCATAAGCCTTCGCGCCTGCCTCTCAATTTGCGCCGGCGTCGACAGTTCGCCCTTCGCCGCCGCTGCCCGCAGTTCCGCGTCCGGCGCCGTGTCCCACAACAGATAGGACAATCGCGAGGCCGTCGCGAACCCGCCGGTCCCTGTATGAAACAGAAATGCCGGCGACTGCACCATCGCCTCCACCACGGTCTGCGCGTCAAAGTCCGGTCCCAGCAGTTTCTCGAAACTCGCCGCCTCGCGCTCGGTTAACGGTCGCCGGAATGCCCGCTCTCCCAACGTCCTTACGAACGTCCCGCCGCATCCCGCCAATTTCTTGTCGCAAGGAATCAGCTTCGCCAGCGCGCCCGATCGCGCCGCGTCCCGCGCCAGTTTGGCCGCCGCCCGCGCGTAGTCCTCCGCCATTAATGGCGAAATGTTTTGCCCCTCCGCCTGGTTTGTAAATCCGTGAACAAAGTCTTCTTGCGGAAAGCGGCTGGCCGGTCGTGTCCGGTCACCCAACAGATCGGCCACGGTGTTGTTGTATTGGTTATGCGTCAAACGCCGCAGCACCACGGTAAGCGGTTTGACCGGCCCCGCCGTCGGTGCCGTGCTCTCCGGCAACGATGCCAAATGGATCGCCCACTCCCGCAAGGCCGACTCCTCCGCCGAGCCCTGTTTCAACCGTTCGCCGCCCGGATGACTAACCCGGTTGGTAGGCTTCAGCACTAACAGCGAATCCGCCGGCTTGGCCCGATTCACCAGCCGGCCCAGCGACAGTCCGAACCGCCGAACTTCGTCCGTCGCCGCCCCATCGGACGGAAACGTCAATCGGCTCGCCGATGCCACGCCGTTTTCGTTATGGCACGCCCGGCACTCCGCCTTCTCCAGCATCGGATACACCCGCGCCGCAAAGTCCGGAACTTGCGCCGCCAGCGGCAATGTCAGTAATAGGCTGAATCTCTTCACGACTTATCCCGCTGTCTGCCGCAAACTTTTGTCGCCGCCCCCAGGCCAACACCCGCGACTTGCCGAATTGCCACATCGCCGTAACTGCGAATTTCTTGTTTCATGTCTCCGGTTCCAATCCGAAGCCGCGCTCGGTGAGCGCCGGCGCATAAGATGACGATATCACGAGCAACCCGCGCTTGCTGTATAGTGGCTTCTTCATGAATCGAAGAGAGTTCCTCGCCGCCTCCGCCGCTCTCGCCGCGCAGGCCCCCGCCGCTCCCAACATCCTTTTCGCTATCGCCGACGATCAGTCCTGGCTCCACACCGGCGCAGCCGGCGATCCGATCGTCAAGACGCCCAATTTTGACCGCGTCGCCAAGGCCGGCGTTCTCTGCCGGAATAGCTTCTCCACGTGCCCCGGCTGCGCTCCCAGCCGCGCCTCCATCCTCACCGGCCGTTCCATCTGGCAACTGGAAGAGGCGGGCACTCACGCCAGTTACTTTCCCCGTAAGTTCACTGTCTTTCCGGACTTACTCCGCGCGGCGGGTTACTACACCGGACTTACAGGCAAAGGCGCCGGCCCAACTAATTTCAAGGACGCCGGCTGGCCCCACAATCCGGCCGGTCCCGCCTTCGACGAACGTAAAGCGGCCAAGGGCGTCCTGGATGTCCACGCCGATGACTACGCCGCGAATTTCGACGAATTCCTGAAGCAACGCCCAAAAGAAAAGCCGTTCTTCTTCTGGTTCGGCAGTCATGAGCCGCACCGCCCCTACCGCGCTGGGTCCGGTGCCGCCGCCGGCAAGGACGCCGCCAAGGTGACGGTCCCCGCCTTCCTCCCCGATACCCCCGAGGTCCGCTCCGATATTCTCGATTATTACGAGGAAATCGAGTACTTTGACCGCCAACTCGGCCGCATGATCGCCAGCGTGGAAAAGGCGGGCGAACTCGCCAATACGCTGATCGTCGTCTGCGCCGATAACGGCATGGCCTTCCCCCGCGCCAAGGCCAATCTCTACGAATACGGCATTCACTTGCCCACCGCCATCGCCTGGCCCAGGAGCATTCCCCCCGGTCGCGCAATCGACGACCTCATCAGCTTCCGCGACTTCGCTCCGACGTTTCTCGAAGCAGCCGGCCTTCCGCCGCACGCCGCCATGTCCGGACGCAGCCTGCTGACAGCGTTAAAGTCGAACAAATCCGGCCAGGTCGACCCGGCGCGCACCGCCATCACCGCCGGCCGCGAACGCCATTCCCATGCCCGCCGCGACAACCTCGGCTACCCATGCAGGGCCCTTCGAACGCTGCGCTATTTGTACATCCGTAACTTCGCCCCTGAACTTTGGCCCGCCGGCGATCCGCCATTCTTCGCCGACATCGACAACGGCCCCAGCAAGACCGCCGTCGTCTCCCGGAAAGACCGTTTTCACGAGCTATCCCTCGGCAAACGTCCCGCCGAAGAGTTCTTCGACATCACCGTTGATCCGGCCTGCCTGCAAAACCTGGCGGCCATTCCAGCCCACAAAACGGCCTTCGAAACGCACCGCCGCCAGTTGGAGACGATTTTGAAAGCCGAATCCGATCCGCGCATTCTGGGCACCGGCGCCATCTTCGACAGCTATCCCCGGCACTCGCCGATGCGCCCCGGACTCGGCGGCTTCGCCGAGCAGGGCAAGTACAATCCGGCCTTCACTCCGAAGACGCGGTAGGGATTTGTTCCGCCATCGCCGCCGCCGTGTGCGACGGCGCCGGTGGGCAGATTGAGCTGGAGAGTGAGCGTGCATTGCGCGAAATCGCCTCAATCAGATTCGACTTCCCCGACCCATTCGGCCAAATCAGAATATTCAAATGCCGCAACTCCAACGTCACCGGCTCCGGACATCCATGCGCTATCCTGCCATCAATGCCCCAATCCCAATCCCGCCGCATCGGCATCCACACGTCCTCCGCCGGCGCCCTCTACAACGCCGCCACCAAAGCCATCGAACTCGGCGCCAACTGCTTCCAGATTTTCTCCGGCAGCCCCCGCACTTGGGCCGCCCCTCCGCCTAACCCTGAAGCCGTCATCAAAATGGCCGCTCTACGCGCCGAACACAATCTAACACCCCTCGTCATCCACGCCAATTACCTCATCAACCTCTGCTCGCCCGATCCCGTCAACCGCCCCAAATCCATCACCGCTTTCCGCGGCGAACTGGAACGCGCCGTCATCATCGGCGCCGAATTCGTAGTCGTCCACCCCGGTTCCGCCAAGGATCACGTACACCGCGATAACGCCATCGAAGCCTTCGCTAAAGGCCTGATCGAAGCCGCCGCGGAACTTAAAACCGGAACCGTAAGCATCTTACTAGAAAACACCGCCGGCCACGGCAACTTACTAGGTGGAGATATCGCCGACTTACGAGCTATTCGCGACCTCGCCGCAAAAAAAGTCAAATTCCCCATCGGCTATTGTCTCGATACCTGCCACTCTTATGCCGCCGGCTACGACATCGCCACAGCCAAAGGCCTTGCAGCCTTTATCAAAGAAGCGGAGACAACGCTGGGTCTCGAAAACGTCCCCGTTTTCCACGTCAACGACTCCAAAGGCGCGCTCGGTTCCCATCTCGACCGCCACGCCAACATCGGCGAAGGCTATATTGGAATAGAGGCTTTTCGACGAATCCTCAACGCCAGCGCCCTCCGCGACAAGGCCTTCATCCTGGAAACGCCCATCGATAACGATGGCGACGACCAGCGAAACGTCGATGCCCTCTGGTCCCTCATCAAGTAACCCAACATGCCCGAACAAGTCTACAGCCATCAGGAAATTGAGTCTAAATGGAGCGCCCGCTGGGCCGCCGACCCCAAACTCTTCGCCCCCGAAGACGACTCGCCGAAGCCCAAATTCTACGTGCTCGAAATGCTCCCCTACCCCTCCGGAGCGCTCCACATCGGCCACGTCCGCAACTACTCCATCGGCGACGCGCTCGCCCGCTATAAGTGGATGCGGGGCTTCAATGTCCTGCACCCCATGGGCTGGGACGCCTTCGGCCTGCCCGCTGAAAACGCGGCCATTAAAAACAACCGCCACCCCAGCGAATGGACCCATTCCAACATCGAACAGATGAAGCGTCAGCACCGCCGCATGGGCTTCTCCTACGATTGGAATCGCGAAGTCTCCACTTGCGAACCTGAATACTACAAGTGGAACCAGTGGTTCTTCATTCGCATGTTCGAAAAGGGTCTCGCCTACCGGAAACAGGCGCTGCTCAACTGGTGCAATGAATGCGCAACCGTTCTCGCCAATGAGCAAGTCGTCGATGGCTGCTGCTGGCGTCACGAAGACATCCCTGTCGAGCAAAAAGAGCTCACGCAGTGGTTCATCAAGATCACCGCCTACGCCGAAGAACTGCTTCGCGATATCGGCAACTTGCAGGGCGGCTGGCCTGATCGTGTCCTCGCCATGCAGACCAATTGGATTGGCCGCAGCGAAGGCGCCGAAATCGATTTCACTCTGGAAACCGGCGAAAAAGTCCGTGTCTTCACGACTCGTGTCGACACCATCTACGGCGCGACCTGCGTCATCCTCGCCCCCGAACACGACATCGTCAAGCTATACGCTACCGGCGAGATTGCCGCTGCAGTCAAAGCAATGATCGACAAGCGAGCCACCCAAGGCCCTGGCGATGTTGAAAAGGAAGGCATTTTCACCGGCCTCTACGCCATTAACCCCTTCAACGCCGAACGCGTTCCCGTCTGGGTTGCCAATTTCGTTCTCACCGGTTATGGCACCGGCGCCATCATGGCCGTCCCCGCCCACGACGAGCGCGACTTCGAGTTCTGTACTAAGTACGGCATCCCAATCGTCCCTGTTATCCGCCCCGCGGATGGCGCGCTGCCGGACGCGGTTCGGGAAGCCTTCGGGGATTACGGCGTCGTCGAAAACAGCGGCCAGTGGTCCGGCATCGCCAGTGCCGAGGCTCGTAAACAAATGGCCGCCCACGCGAAGGCCAACGGCTTTGGCGAATCCGCCATCACCTTTCGCATCAAAGACTGGGGTATCTCTCGCCAGCGTTACTGGGGCACGCCCATTCCCATGGTGCACTGCGCCGTCTGCGGCGTCGTTGCAGTCCCGGATGAGCAGTTGCCCGTCCTGTTGCCCCCGGACCCCGTGTTGAAGGGCACCGGCCAATCGCCGCTGGCCGCCGACGAGTCCTTCGTCAATGTGCCGTGCCCCAAATGCAGCGCGCCCGCCCGTCGCGAGTGCGACACCATGGACACCTTCGTCGACTCCAGTTGGTACTTCTACCGCTACTGCGACGCCCATAACAACGAAGCCCCGTTCGACCCGAAAAAAATCGCCTACTGGTTCCCGATCGATCAATATATCGGCGGCGTCGAACACGCCATTCTTCATTTGATCTATTCGCGTTTCTGGACGAAGATGATGCGCGACATCGGGCTGATCGCCAACGACGAACCCGCCGCCCGCCTGTTCACCCAAGGCATGGTGATCAAGGACGGCGCGAAGATGTCGAAAAATAAGGGCAACGTCGTCAGCGCGGATGACATGATGGACGAATACGGTGCAGATACCGGACGCCTGTTCGGTCTCTTCGCCGCGCCTCCGGAGCGCGACCTCGATTGGACTGCTTCCGGTGCCGAGGGCGCGTATCGCTTCATCGGTCGCGTCTACCGTTTTGTTACTCGGAGCATTGACCGACTCGACACGCCCGGCGCGCCCACAGACGCGGATCGCAAAGTCCTTCGAAAGCTCCACCAGACCATTCACAAAATCACCAACGACTTCGAGAGCCGCTGGCACTTCAACACCTCCATCGCGGCCTTCATGGAGCTAGTCAACGAGATCTACGCCAATGAAGCCCAACTGACCGGCGCGACCCTGCGCGAAGTACTGGAAAAGGTCGTGCTGCTGCTGGCGCCATTCACCCCCTACGTTTGCGAAGAGATGTGGGAATTGATGGGCCGCCCCGGTCCGGTGCTCAAGCAGCCTTGGCCGGAATACAACGCCGAACTTGCCAAGGAAGACGGCGCCGAAGTTATCATTCAGGTCAACGGGAAGCTCCGCGGCAAGTTGACGGTGCCGTTCGGCACTTCGAAGGAGGAACTCGAGCGGCTTGCCATGGCTGATGAAAAAGCCCGTCCTTTTATCGAAGGAAAGGCTGTGGTTAAGGTGATCGTCGTCCTTGATAAGCTGGTCAACGTGGTGGTGAAGGGCTAAGCCACTGGATGGTCACGGCACCGGAAGTGCATACCCACGCGGTTAGCCGTTCGCCCTTTCGTAGCGTGTGATCGCCGATCTTTTCGTTCGGGACTTTCACTTTTTCCGTCGTGGCCTCATCGGTGCGGATGGTAAGGGTGACGTGCGTTTTTGACTTTGAAAACTGGTTTAGTACGCCTGTGTAGCTGGTGAGTTCATTGCGATCGCAGCCCACATTTTCCGGTGGTCTTAGCCGCCCCTGGCCCATGAGCGTCACTAGCCCAAACCAGAATATAATGATGTTGTTTCGAACCGTTTTCCGCATTTCCAACTAGAAGGGTACACCATGAACAAGTTTTTCATTATATTGATCGGTTGCGGATCTCTGGCGTTCGCCCAGGGACAGTCGGCCGAGCATCGCCCGTTCGTTTTGAACGGGCATTCCTGGCTCAACCAGCAGGCGTTCATTGATAGCGGCGCGCGCTGCGGCGCGAAGAATTTCAGCGCCGACGAAATGGATGATAACGACAAGCAATTGAAGGTGGATCGCGAACTGGCCAGGCAGTCCGGGCTCACGCTGGAAGTGACCGCCGGGACAATCCCGGTCTATTGGCACGTGATCAACAACGGTTCCGGACTCGCCAACGGTGATATTCCGGACAGTCAGATCACCGCGTCGATCAATGTCTTGAATGCCGCATTTGCTAGCACCGGCTGGAACTTCCAACTCATTACCACCGATCGCACCACCCACAGTTCCTGGTACACTGCCGGTCCAGGCACCAGCGCTGAAGGTGCCATGAAAGCGGCACTCCACAAGGGTTCTGCCGACGACCTGAATATCTATTCGTCCAACCCCGGTGGGGGCTTGCTCGGCTGGGCGACATTCCCTTCCTCCTACGCCTCAAAACCGTTGGCAGATGGCGTCGTAATCCTGTTCTCCTCGGTTCCCGGCGGCTCCGCCGCTCCATACAATCTGGGTGACACTGCCACCCACGAAGTCGGCCATTGGATGGGCTTGTATCATACGTTCCAAGGTGGCTGCAACGGCGGCGGTGACGTGGTTTCTGACACGCCGGCGGAAAAGAGCGCAGCCTACGGGTGCCCCACCGGTCGTGACTCCTGCAGAACCAAAGCTGGCCTCGACCCTATCACGAACTTCATGGACTACACTGACGACGCTTGCATGAACACCTTCAGCATCGGTCAGGACGCTCGGATGGACGCGCAGTTCACCACGTATCGTTTCGGTAAGTAACCGCCCGCGAAAGTAACTCCCGGCAAGTTCCGCCGCCGCCAGGATCCCGCCCGAGAAACTGCAATGCTTGCAACAGCATCGCCGAATCTCCGGCCGGATCCACCGGCGGCGCTTTTGTTTGTTTACTCAGCTTTTCCCCAGCCGCGTCGTCCACCACTACCGCCAAATGGTAGGCGTAGAAGCCGTCCGGCACGCCGCAAGATGAAGTCATTACCGTCCGGCATGCGCAGCCGAATGGCGCGCGCAATCCTCCCCCGCCTCCTTGCGCGAACAGGCGCAGGGATAACACTTATCCCAATGTTTCAATGGAAGCGTCCTCTATACATCTATCTTCAATGTTTCCTTCAGATAGCGTAAACTCATCGCCGCGCTTTCCTTCGGCGGCCGGGCCGGAGAGGTGTCGAGCTCCGTGGTCATCCAGCCCTTCCAAGCGATCGAATCTAAATGCTTTTTCAACCCCTTGAAATCCACTCCCCCCGAGCCGAGCGGGAAGAACGGCGGATCCGCCATCATGTCTCCCGGCCGTTCCAGCCTCGTCTTTGCGCCGCCCAAAGTTTCCGGCTTCGTGTCCTTCAAATGAAACTCAACAATTCTGTGGCGCAGCTTCACGGCAAGGGCGACCGGATCGATTCCAGCCAGCGTAACATGCCCTGTATCCAGAACAAAAGCGACGTTTTTTGCGTCGGTATGCGTCAAAATAGCATCCACTTCACGCTGATTTTCGACTTGGCTCCACATATGCGCGTGGATCGCCAGCCGCACGCCTTCGTTCGCCGTTCTCTTACCAAGCTGGTTCAAGGTCTCGGCGATGTGCTTCAAATCCTCGCCGGTAGTCCCCGTTGGACGACGCGGCCCCGAGTTGATTTTCAGATGATTGCCGCCGAGTTGGCGGACGAAGCGGGCGAGCCGCGTGTGCTCAGAGAGGATCTGTTGCCGCTTTGCGGGGTCCTCGAAATGCATCTCCATCGGTCCCGAATTGGAGACGGTAATGAAGCCGACACCGATCTGTTTCGCCCGCGCCAGGACCTCCTCCGGTTTGTCGATCAGGTCCTTTAAATAGCTGAAAAACGTTTCGACAAAGCGGTAGCCAACTTCGTGCGATTCGCGGCAGGCGAGCCAGAAATCCTTCTCCCATCCGCCGCGCGTGTTGTTGGTTACGCCGATGCGGTAGACCGGTTTATCGGCGGCGAGAGCGGGCAGGGAAGCGAGCGAAAGCGCGGCGCGACGGGTGACCATGGGGGCACGATATCACATTAGGAGTTGCGGAGAATGTCGGCGGGGTTAAGCGCGGCGGCGCGGCGGGCGGGGAGCCAGGCCGCCAACACGGCGACCGCGCTCAACGCTGTAATCGCGATCGCCCAGGTGGTGACATCGGTGGGTTCAACCTCAAAGAGAAACGCGGCGATGGAACGCTGGGCGATGAGCGATAAGCCGAGACCAACGGCGATGCCGGCGGCGGCCAGTTGCAAGGCGTCGATCAGCGTCAGGCGCGCCAAGTCCCCGCCGGTCGCGCCGAGAGCGAGGCGGACGCCGAATTCGGACTCTCGCTGGGCGACGATATACGCCATCACGCCGTAGACGCCGGCTAATGCCAATAAGACGGCGAGCAACGAGAATGCGCCGAGCAGGACAGTACGGAATCGGGGCAATGAGACGGTGTCGGCCACCATGGCATCCAGAGTTTGGAAGCGAAGGGCGACGTCGGGCCGCTCGCCGTGGATGAGGCGGCGGACGGGCTCGGCGAGCAGGCCGGGCTCGCCTTTGGAGCGCAGGACAACTTGCAATTCGTCGGCGAAGCGGGGGTGTTGGTGGTACGGCATGAAAAGCTCAGGGACCGGCGAGGTGTCAGGAGAGGAACTGCGCACGTCACCGACGACGCCGACGATGGTCATCCACGAGAGAGCGTCGAGACCGCACTG